>JBOIFZ010000382.1:0-1649 GCA_050741735.1 Burkholderiales bacterium | reverse complement strand
GGAACACGTTGGTCTTCTGATAGCTGCGCCCTACGCCGAGCCGCGAAATCCGGTCGGCGCGAAGGCCGGTAATGTCGCGCCCGCGGAGGCGCACGCTGCCGCCGTTCGAAGGCAGGTCGCCGGAGAGCAGGTTGATCAGCGTGCTCTTGCCGGCGCCGTTCGGGCCGATCACGGCGTGCAGCTCGCCGACGTTGCAGGCGACCGACACGTTGCGCACCGCGGCCAGTCCGCCGAAGTAGCGCGTCAGTTCACGCGTTTCCAGGATCGCCTCAGGCATCGGCGGCTTCCTTGCTGCGCGATCTCAAGCTCGCGAGGCCGATCAGTCCACGCGGCAGCAGCAGCGCCACCATTACAATCGTGAGCCCCATCGGCAACTGCCAGTGCTTGGTGAGCGACTGGAATCCCAGTTCGAGCAGCATCATCGCGAACGCGCCCACGATCGGGCCGACCAGCGAGCCTATGCCGCCGAGGATCACCATCATCAACACCGATCCCGACAGATGCCAGCCGAGCATGTCGGGGTTGACCACGCCGAACTGTAGCGCAGACAGGTAACCCGCCATGCCGGCGAGCATGCCGGCCAGCACGAAGCTGGCGAGCTTGTAGCGGAAAGTGGGGAAGCCGAGCGAACGCATGCGGGCTTCATTGACGTGAACGCCCGAGATCACCTGTCCGAACAGGGAGCGCAGCACCATTCGCAGGAAAAGGAAAACCGCGATGAACAATGCGAGGACGACAAAATAGAAGTCGCCGAACTTCTCGAGGTCGAACGGCCGCCAGCCGAGGATGCTCGCGTCGGGGCGAAGGTAGATGTAAATGCCATCCGAGCCGCCGGCGATTCCCGTGTCGTGAAAAAAATAGTGCAGCATCTGCGCAAAAGCGAGCGTCACCATGATGAAGTACACGCCGGTGACACGCAGGACCAGGCACCCGATCACCAGCGCCAACACTCCCGCGCCGGCCATGGCGAGCGGCAGGCTGACCCAGAAGTTCGCTGCTTGATATTGCGGCGTGCTGAGCGCGAGGATGTAGCCCGATATGCCGAAGAATGCCGCGTGTCCCAGGCTCACCAGGCCGGTGTAACCCACCAGCAGATCGAGGCTCATGGCGAAGATCGCCATGATCATTATCTTGGTGACGAGCTGGACGGTGAACTTGTCGGCGAAATACGGCAGCACGGCGAGCGCCAGCAGGCACAGGATCATCGCTGCAACGGTGACGCGTCCGCCGCCCATCACAGCCTCTTCCCGAAGAGTCCTTCAGGCCGCCACAGCAACACGATCGCCATCAGCAGGTAAACGCTCATCCCGGCCAGTTCCGGCAGAACCCTGAAGCCGCCGATTTCGATCTCCAGCACCTTGCCGAAAGTATCCACCAGGCCGATCAGCAGCGCGGCGACCAGCGCGCCTTTGACCGAGCCGATGCCGCCGATCACCACTACAACGAAGCAGGTGATCAGCACCTGCCCGCCCATGCCGGGAAACACCGAAGACACCGGCGCGGCGATCATCCCGGCAAACGTGGCCAGCGCCACGCCGAGGGCGAACACAAGCCGGTACAGAAGCTGGATGTTGATGCCGAGCGATTGCGTCATGTCGCGATTGGACGCGCCGGCGCGGATCATCATGCCGAGCCGCGTGTGCTGGATC
>JBOIFZ010000381.1:0-3858 GCA_050741735.1 Burkholderiales bacterium | reverse complement strand
TCGCCCTTGAGGAAGGTCGCCAGGTTCTCGACGAAGCCGAACTTCTCCACGCCGGGGGGCATGAAGCGGTTCTCGTTGCGCATCTCTGTGAACACCTTGACCCCGATCGGGTTGTTCACGGCCGCTTTCATGTCGGCGTCGAAGAACTTGCCGCCTTCGACACGGAAGCGTTCCTGGAACATGTACATCGTGTACGGCGGCTCGCGGAAGAACGCGGCCCCGTAGATGCCTTCCTTCTTCAACTTCTCGGTGAGGAACGATCCGATTTCGTCGAACTGCTTCCAGGTCTTCGGCGGCGCGAGTTCGTAGCCGTACTTGGCCTTGAAGTCCTTCTTGAGGTCGGCGCGGGCGAAAATGTCCTTGCGGTAATAGAACAGGAACACGTCGCCGTCATCGGGGAAGCCGTAGATCTTCCCGTCGACCGTCATCTGGTTGTCCCGATAGGTCGGGGCAATCTTCTTCAGCTCGTCGCGGAAGCCGTACTTGTCCACGTAGGAATCGAGCTGCTCGAGCGCGCCGGCCTGTGCCAGATCGGGCATCCACGCCGGGATGACGTTGAGCGCGTCATACGCGCCGGTGCCCGCGCGGTACTCCTGCATGATCTTGGTGAACATTTCGGCGGTCGGTACTTCGACCACTTTGACCTTGCAGCCGGTTTCCTTCTCCCACAGCGGGCCCGAGAAGTTGAGCGGGTCGAGCGACTGCAATCCCGCTTCCCAGACGATGGTGATGGTCTTGCCCGCGCAAATCTTCTTGGCGGCTTCGACGGCGGTCTTTGCTGCGCTTTGAGCGCTGGCGACACCAGCCGAGGCAATAGCCACGGCAGCGACGATCGACAGCAGCAGACCTTTGAGCAGACCGAGCCGGCGAAGGACGGTTGAATGGTCCTTCATGATGCTTCCTCCATAAGTTATAAGTTCTTGAATTTCCGCTCTTTATGGCGAGCGATTCTGAACAGCGTCCCGATTATGTTGAACCGCCCCCTAGAGTGTCAAGCAAACCCGGAGAATGCCCGCGTTCGCCGCATTGCAACGAAGCCAGAGCGGGAGGGAATCCCTGCTGTCTGGACGATTCGCCGGCGCCGGGGATTCCCGGCCTTGCGTGCAAATGGGACTTTTGTGGTGCAATACTAGTGTCCTGATCCGCTAATTCGTGGCTGAAAACCCGACGAGAATCGGCGTCATGCTGTGTTACGAGTCGTCGCCGTGGGGGCCTTCCACTGCCGATGACTCGCGCCTTGCCTGACGCCGATTTCGCGGGTTTTCCGATCGATGATGGATTGCTGTCAAATAAATCATGGGACTGGCTTCCAACATTCGCGAGTTATCCCTCGAATCAGCGGAACAGGACACTTGCTTGCGCGCCCCGCATTCTTCGAAGGAATTTTCTTGAACATTTCGATTCTCCAGGCGGCAACGCAGTTGCTCGATCAGCGGCTCTCGCTTACGCCGATCACCGGCCTGCCGGAACCCATGCGACCCCGGAACGAATCGCAGGGCTATCAATTGCAGAGAGTGCTCAATGGCCTGCTGACCGTTGCGGGGATGGGCGAACAGGTCGGCCACAAGATCGGCTGCACCACTTCGGTGATGCAGGCGTTCCTGAGCATCCCCAATCCCTGCGCCGGCCGCGTTTTCGAGAAGACGGTGCTGCGCCGCGCCGGACGCGTTCCGCGATCCGGTTTCGTCAAACTCGGAATCGAGTGCGAAATTGCAGTCGAACTTTCTCGCGACCTGAAGCCGGAGGCGGCGCCGTTCACGCGCGACAGCGTCGCAACCGCGGTGGGCGCGTTGATGGCGGCGATGGAGATCGTGGACGACCGCTATGAAAACTACCCCACACTCGGTGTGCCGACGATCATCGCTGACGACTTCTTCGACTCCGGATGCGTGCTCGGCGATCCGGTGCGCGACTGGCGGGGGCTGGACCTGGAGCGACTGTCCGGTACCACCACCGTCAATGGCGTCGGCGTCGGCCGGGGCACCGGCGCGCTGGTGATGGGCCACCCGTTCGAGGCGTTGGCGTGGCTGGCAAACTCTCGCGCGAAGCACGGTCTCGGAGCACTCCACGCCGGCGAGTTCGTGCTGCTCGGCAGCGTGGTCGAGACCAAGTGGCTCAACGCCGGCGACCGTGCGCGTGTCGAAATCGAGTCGCTCGGCGCGGTTACGCTCGACGTGACCTGAGCCGGCCGCTGGCCGGCTATGAAAGCGTTGACGCAAAGGGCGCAGAGGAAGGGCAAGAAAGGACGCAAAGGAAAGCAAGAATCAAGTGTGTCGCTGATCAGGGCAGGGAAAGTGTTAGTTACCACAACCACCGACAGGACCGGTTTCTTCGCCTGAATTTTTTCGCCATTTGTTCTTCTTTGCATTGAAAGATTTTGGTTCCAGTAGTCACTCGTCACCAGTCACCCGTCACCGATGTTAGAGACTTACACACCCGGTTATGGCGAAGCCGCGGCGGCATTCATGGCGCGCCGGCGGCTGGATCCGAACGGCGCGTTCTTTCTGCCGTATCTCAAGCCCGGCATCGCGGTGCTCGACTGCGGTTGCGGGCCGGGAACGATTACCCGCGACATTGCGCAGCGTATCGCGCCCGGCCCCGTCGTCGGGCTCGATTTCAACGTGGAGCAGATTGCAGTCGCGACGCGCAATGCCAGGTCGCAGGGCGTCGCCAACGTCGAATTCAAACACGGCAGCGTATACGAATTGCCGTTTGCGGACGCCTCGTTCGATGCGGTGTTTTCGCACGCCCTGTTCGAGCATTTGCGCGAACCGGCGAAAGCGGTCGCGGAATTCAGGCGCGTGCTAAAGCCGGGTGGCGCGCTCGGCGTGTGCACCCCGGACTGGGGCGGATTCCTGGTGGCGCCGCCTTCGGAGGAGCTGCTGCTGGCATTCGAGGCCTACAAGGAATTGCAGAACCGCAACGGCGGCGACGTCTACTGCGGGCGCAAGCTGGGTGGGTTCCTTGCGGACGCCGGTTTCGGAAAAATCGAACTGCGCGCCCGTTACGAGAATTACGATCCGCTCAGCGTCATCGGCGATTTTCTCGCGGTCAATCTCGAAGAGGCCGGCGACGCCAAGAACGCCGAAGTGTGGCGGAAGTGGGGACGCAGCCCGAACGGTCTGTTCGCGCAGGCGTGGGTAAGTTGCGTGGGCAAGAAGCGTGAGCGGTGATCAGTGAACGGTGAACGGAGCGAACCGAGGCCCGGACAAGTCACCGATCGCCGGTCGCCCAAAAGAAAAACCGGCAGGCGCCGAAGGCGCGCTGCCGGTTCTGATTTGGTTGCTGCTTTGTAGTTGTTGGTATCTCAGTAGATCACGACCGGGTTGCCGGGCGAGCCGGTGGCGCCGATCATGCGCAGCGGCGCCCAGAAGAAGGCAGCCTCCTTGATGCCGGCCTTTACCAGCGACTCGGTATCGACGTTCTCCAGGTTCCAGACGCCGCGGCGGGTCATCCCCTCGGTGTGGCAGGGCACGGCGAAGCCGTCACCCTCCTCACCGAAAGGCTGCGCGTCGTTCGCCGAGGTGTCGCCCATTTGCAGAGCGATGTCGCGGGACCACATGTACTCGCAACCGCTGAGGCCCCAGCCCGGCTCGCCTTGCGCGAAAATCGCGCGCGCGGCGGCACGCTGCTCGCTGGTCAACGACTTGTACCTGCCATTGCCCCAGGTGTTGCCCTGGCCCGTGTGCAGCGCGACGCAGTCGCCCGGGCCGATGTCAGCCAAGCCTTGCGCCTTGATCATGCCGGCCATGTCCGCACCGGTCACGATGCCGGGGCTCTTCGGATCCTTCGGAATCGGCAGCATCTCGGCGGAAGCCGACAGCGTGCCCTGGGACTTGCGATAGGCAACGGCATCCA
>JBOIFZ010000380.1:0-2531 GCA_050741735.1 Burkholderiales bacterium | reverse complement strand
GATGGCACTTCCTCACCCCTCACCCCTCACTTCTCACGCCGTTCTGAAGCTGGGCCGTTTCTCGCTGGTGCTGGAACGCCCGCTGATCATGGGCGTGTTGAACGTCACCCCGGATTCGTTTTCCGACGGCGGACGCTTCTTGGGCACGCAGCAGGCCGTGGAAAACGCGCGGGTTCTTATCGAGGAAGGCGCCGATATTCTCGACATTGGCGGGGAATCCTCGCGCCCGGGTGCAGAGCCGGTGGGCCTCGACGAAGAATTGCGGAGGGTGATGCCGGTGCTGGAAAAACTGGGCGGGCTGCCGGTACCGGTATCGGTCGACACCTGCAAACCGGAAGTGATGCGCCGTGCGATTGCGGCCGGGGCGACGATGGTGAACGACATCAACGCGTTGCGCGAGCCGGGTGCGCTCGAGGCAGTGGCGGAAAGTCAGGCCGCGGTGTGCCTGATGCACATAAAGGGTGAGCCGCGCACCATGCAGCAGGACCCGCATTACGCGGACGTGGTGTCGGAAGTGGCGGAGTATCTCGCGCAGCGGGTCGAGGCGGCGCAGCAGGCAGGTATTGCACGCGAACGCATTGTTATCGATCCCGGATTCGGTTTCGGCAAGAAAACCGGGCACAACCTCGAACTGCTGCGTAACCTGCCCAGGATTGCCGGTCTCGGACAGCCGGTGCTGGTCGGCCTGTCCCGCAAATCGCTATTGGGTAGAATCACCGGCAAAGCGGTTGCGGACCGGATTTCCGCGAGCGTGGCGGCTGCGCTTCTTGCGGCCGAACGCGGCGCCGCACTGGTTCGCGTGCACGACGTGGCGGCGACCCGCGACGCGCTGCTGGTCTGGCAAGCGGTAATGAGTGATGGGTAATGAGGCCAATACCGCTGTAACATTCATGTCAACGAAGGCCGTTCACCCATCACCCATCACCGATCATCCTCACCCATCACTCATTGCTCATGACCAGGAAGTATTTCGGCACGGACGGCGTGCGCGGGCGCGTGGGAGAGCTGCCGATCACGCCGGAACTGGTGATGCGGCTCGGCTATGCCGCGGGCAAGGTACTCGCGGCGGAACGCGAGTTGCCTTCAGGCGAGCACGCGGCGGTGCTGATCGGCAAGGACACGCGCATCTCCGGTTACATGCTCGAATCGGCCTTGCAGGCCGGGCTGTCGGCCGCGGGAGTGGACATTTACCTCTCCGGGCCGATGCCAACCCCGGCGGTGGCCTATCTCACCCGCGCGCTGAGGCTGCAGGCCGGTATCGTCATCTCCGCCTCGCACAACCCGTTCGAGGACAACGGCATCAAGTTCTTCTCCGCCGACGGCAACAAGCTTCCGGACTCGGTCGAGCATGCAATCGAAGCACGCCTGGATGCGCCGCTGGAAACCATGCCTTCGGCGCAATTGGGCAAGGCGCGGCGTATCGACGACGCGGCCGGCCGTTACATCGAGTTCTGCAAGAGCACGTTTCCGAATGATCTCGATCTGCGCGGCGTCAGGCTGGTGGTCGACTGCGCGCACGGCGCGACCTATCACATCGCGGCACACGTTTTTCACGAACTCGGCGCGGATGTCACCGCCATCGGCAACCACCCGGACGGGCTGAACATCAATCGCGATTACGGCGCCACACACCCGGAGGCTCTGGTTGCGGCGGTCGAGGCGCACCGCGCGCATCTGGGAATCGCTTTCGACGGCGATGGCGACCGGCTGGTGATGGTGGATCACGCGGGCAGAATTTACGACGGCGACCAGTTGCTTTATGTGATCGCGCGCTTCCGCCACCAGCGCGGGACGCTCAAAGGCGGCGTTGTCGGCACGCTGATGACCAACCTGGGAATGGAACAGGCGCTCGCCGAGCTTGGCGTCCCCTTCACGCGCGCGGCAGTGGGCGATCGCTATGTGCTGGAAATGCTGATCGAGAACGACTGGCAGCTCGGCGGCGAGAACTCCGGTCACATCATCTGCCTCGACAAGCACACCACCGGCGACGGCATCATCTCCGCCCTGCAGGTGCTGCACGCGCTGCGCGCCGGGGGCGGGCCGCTGGCCGCCCTGTGCGGCGAATTGCGCATGTACCCGCAGGTCCTGGTTAACGTGAAGGTGCGCAAGGGGTTCGACTTGCAGGCAAACGGTGAGGTGCAGGCGGCGCTCAAGGCAACCGAAACCTGCTTGAAAGGCACTGGCCGTGTGCTGTTGCGCGCCTCGGGAACCGAGCCGGTGATCCGGGTTATGGTGGAAGGGGAGGGGCGCAGGCACATTACGCAGCTCGCCGATGTACTGGCCGAAACTATCCGGGCGCAGGCTCGCGCTCGCGCCTGAGTTTTGCTGAGGGAAGCTCGCGGGCCTGCAGCAATAAAGGGTCATGCAATCAAACTGTCACAATGCGGCCATACAATCCTGTCGTTGGCTCGTAAAAATCCACGATGACAGGAGGTTGACGTGATACTCAAGACTAACCGATTCGCTCTGGTGGCAGTTGCCACCGTGTTCGCGGGCGCGTTGGGCGCGAACGCCGTTCCGGCGCATGCCCA
>JBOIFZ010000379.1:0-2036 GCA_050741735.1 Burkholderiales bacterium | reverse complement strand
GCTTTGGGTCGCGAAGCGACGGTCGCGTTTCTAGAAAGCGGCCGGTGACGCTTGCCATAACCGCACGCTGGTCGTCAGAGCAAGTTGCGACTACTACACGTTAAGAATTGTCTTCTTCTGCGCTCTTCGCGTTTCCTCTGCGACCTCTGCGTCAACGCCCTTAATGCCGGCCATCGGCCGGTTTCCCCTCACCCTTCGCCCCTAAATAGTGCGAGACATTCGGGCGCCAGGCCTGTATAGTTCGCGCCAAGGATTTTGGTTCGCGTCAATCGGTCCGCGTCTCAGCCCTTTCGTGGTGGTCGTTTTTCCCCGAAGTTTTCAACACTAGTCGATTCTGCCTGAACCGGTTCGGAAGCATGGCTTTCGCAGGCTGTTTCAGGAGATATCCATTACTACGTCATTCGAAGGCCTCGGCCTGCGTGCCGAGCTGATCCGCGCTGTCGCCGATCAGGGTTACACGCAACCCACCCCGGTGCAGGCGCAAGCCATCCCGGTCATCCTTAAGGGTCGCGACATTCTTGCCGGCGCCCAGACCGGCACCGGCAAGACTGCGGGATTCACCCTGCCGCTGTTGCAGCTGCTGTCGGCGAAACCGGCTGGCGCCAACGCATCCCGCCCCATCCGTGCCCTGATCCTCACCCCGACACGTGAACTGGCAGCGCAGGTCGAGGAAGCCGTGCGCACTTACGGCAGCCATCTGCGCCTGCGCTCCGCGACCGTTTACGGCGGCACCAGCATGAACCAGCAGATCCGCGCGCTGCGCCAGGGTGTGGATATCCTGGTCGCCACACCGGGACGGCTGTTGGACCACCTGCAGCAGAGAACTGCGAATCTGTCCAACGTCGAATTCCTGGTGCTCGACGAAGCCGATCGCATGCTCGACATGGGCTTCATCCGCGACATTCGCCGCATCCTCACCGCACTGCCGGCAAAACGGCAGAACCTGTTCTTCTCCGCCACGTTCTCTAAGGAGATCCGCGGTCTTGCCGATTCCTTTCTGCAAACGCCGGTGGAAGTTGCAGTGGAAAGAATCGATGCCACGTCGAACCTGATTGCGCAGGTCGTGCATCCGGTGGACAAGGATCGCAAGCGTGCGCTGTTGGCCCATTTGATCACCAGCGGCGACTGGCGCCAGGTCCTGGTATTCGCTCGCACCAAGCACGGCGCAAGCCGCCTCGCGGAGCAACTGGATCGCGACGGCATCACTGCCGATGCCATCCACGGCAACAAGAACCAGAGTCAGCGCACCCGGGTGCTCAGCCAGTTCAAGGCCGGGAAGCTGCGCGTGCTGGTGGCGACCGACGTCGCCGCCCGCGGACTCGATATCGAGCTGCTGCCGCACGTGGTGAATTACGAGCTGCCCAACGTTTCGCAGGACTACGTGCACCGCATCGGCCGCACCGGCCGGGCCGGAGCCGATGGCTGCGCGGTGTCCCTGGTGTGCAGCGAGGAAACCGGCTTCCTGCGCGATATCGAGCGGCTGATGCAGTGTCGCATCGAACGCGTGGTGGTCGAAGGATTCGAGCCCGGCTCCGGCATGGCAAGGTTCGATTCCGCGCCGCCGCCTGCGGCCAGGCATGCACGTTCGCAGCAGCGGAGTCCGCAACGCAATGGAAAGGGAGCGGCAAACGGTGGCCGCAGCGGTAACGGCCGCAACGGCGACAGGCCGCACGGCGGGCAGCCGTCCCGGCGTCCCGAAACGCAGCAGCGCCGAGGCGATGGTGGCCGCGGCCGGCCGGGCGCGGCCCCGCTCGGCGGCAATCGCTGATCGCGTAAGCTCGGCATTGAACCGAGGCGCCGCTTTCGACGCGGCGCTTCTGTTTTTTTGAAACCAAAGAGGAGAATGACATGAACATCTTCGTCGGCAACCTTGCACCGGAAGTCACCGAGACCGACCTCGTCGAACTGTTCAAGCCCTTCGGCGAGGTGAAATCGACGGAAGTGAAGCGCGAGCTGTTTTCCGGTGTCGGAAAAGGTTTCGGTTTCGTCGAGATGCCTGGCCGCAATCACTCGCTCGCTGCAATTGCCGGATTGAA
>JBOIFZ010000378.1:0-3234 GCA_050741735.1 Burkholderiales bacterium | reverse complement strand
GCCGGCCCGAACTGGGAGAAAGCGCATTAGCCGCTCGTTGAAACCGGCTTTTGGGCAGCGAATTTGCGCCGCGCCGACCGCTCGACGAGAATGCCGGACGCCAAGAATATCGCGGGCACGCGAAAAGGGGGTCTGATGGGACACACTCGACGCACGTCTGCCGCAGTGCTGCTTGCCACCGCGCTCCTCGTGGCCTGCTCGCCTTCCGGCCAGCGCCTGAAGCTTGCGACCGGGCCCCAGGGCGGTACCTGGTATCCACTCGGCGGCGCCATCAAAAGCATCGTCGAAACGCAGATGGGCGACGTTTCGATGCAGGTGTTGCCGGGCGGCGGCATCGCCAACGTGCTTGCCGTGGAAAGAGGTCGCGCGCATGTCGCGCTGGCCAACTCGGTGTCCACGGTCGACGCAATCAATGCGCAGCCGCCGTTCAGAACGCAGGCGACGCAGGTTTGCAATGTCGCTACGTTGTATCCGCAGTATTTCCAGGTAATTACGCTGGCTGACGCCGGCCTCAGGAGTCCGGAGGATTTTCGTGGAAAGGTACTCGGTACGCAGATGCGCGGCAATACCGGCGAGGCAATCACCGCTCATATGCTCAAGGCTTTCGCAATGACCTACCAGGATCTTGCCGGTGTCAGCTATGGTTCCTATACCGACTCGGTGACACTGATGAAAGACGGCAATGCCGATTTTTTTACCATCGGTACCTCGATTCCGGCGTCCGCGGTCATGGACCTGGCGAGCGCCCGCGACGTGCATCTGGTGTCCGTTCCCGAAGAGGGCATCAAGCGCATGCAGGCGCTCAATCCCGGCTATGAACGGGTGGAAATACCGATCGGGACCTATCCAAAGCAGGACCAACCGGTCGTGACCATTGGTTACTGGACACACATCATCGCGCGTTGCGACCTCGCCGATGACATCGTCTATCGAATGCTCGACAGCCTGTATAAGCGGCTTGACGATCTCGCCGCGATCGCGCGCGCAGTGCGTAAAGCCACGCCGCAAAGCATGGGTCGCGAAATCGGCGTTCCAATGCATCCAGGTGCGGCGCGCTGGTATGGGGAACAGCGCGTCACGCCCGGCGGTGTTAAAGGCTCATGAAGAGCGATCGGGGGACAGCGGGAATGTTCACGCCAAGAACCGTGGCGGGATGGCTGATCATGGCGGTGGGCCTGGCGATGTCGGGCTTTCACCTGTACGTCGGCTGGTTCGGTCCTCCGGACGCGCTCACGCTGCGAAGCGTGCACCTGGCCTTCGCGCTGGTGCTTGCGTTCCTGATGCTGCCGGCGCGCAAGAACGGCGATCTGGAGAAGCCGCGCTGGCTCGAGGCCGCGCTCATCGCGGCGTCGCTCGTCGCCTGCGGCTATCTCACTGTCGAACGCGATTATGTGATCAACCGCATGATCTACGTCGACGCATTGACGCAGGTCGACTGGGTATTTGCCATCGCCACCGTGCTGTTGGTCCTGGAGGCCACGCGGCGTGCGGTCGGCATCACCCTGCCGCTGACCGCGGTCGTATTCCTCGTTTACGCGCTGACACTGGGCGATATCGAACTCGAACTGGTCGCCGAGCAGATGTATCTGGGTACCGAGGGCATTTTCGGCATTCCGATCTACGTGTCGGCCACCTACGTGATGCTGTTCATTGTGTTCGGCGCGCTTGTTGAACGCACCGGCACCGGTCAGTTGTTCATGGACTTCGCGATGAGCCTCACCGGACGCGCGGCCGGTGGCCCGGCGAAAGTCGCGTGCATCACCAGCGGCATGTTCGGCACGGTTTCGGGCAGCGCCGTTGCCAACGTCATGACCACCGGCACGTTCACAATCCCGATGATGAAGCGGATCGGTTATCCGGCGGCGTTCGCCGGCGCGGTTGAGGCGGTCGCCTCCACCGGCGGCCAGATCATGCCTCCGATCATGGGTGCGGCAGCCTTCATCATGGCCGAATTTCTCGGCATCAGTTATCTGAGCGTTACGGTGTACGCGTTGCTGCCGGCGCTGCTCTACTACTTCGCGCTGTACATGACCGTACACTTCGAGGCCAAGCGCATCGGCATGAAGGGCCTGCCGAAAGCCGATCTGCCAAGGCTCGGCAAGGTCCTCAGCGAACGCGGCCACATGTTCCTGCCCCTGGCGGTGATCATCGGCATCCTGCTCTCCGGCTACAGCGCGCCGTTCGCCGCATTGTGCGGAATCGCTTCCACCATTCCGACCGCGCTGCTGCGCAAGACCACGCGCCAGTACGTACGGCTAGGCAACATTCTCGAAGCGCTCGAGTTCGGCGCGCGCAATACGGTGTCGGTGGCGCTGTCCTGCGCCTGTGCCGGCATCGTCATCGGCGTGATCTACCTCACCGGTCTCGGGCTGGAGTTCACCGATGTGGTGCTTTCGGCTGCCGCCAATCACATTCTGGTCGCCTTACTCCTGACGATGGTTGCCGGCATCGTTCTCGGCATGGGAATGCCGACCGCACCGGCTTACATCATGCAGACCGCGCTGCTGGTCCCGGCATTGGTAAAACTGGGTGTGATGGTCGAGGCGGCGCACATGTTTGTGCTCTACTTCGCGATTCTCTCGGCCATCACGCCACCGGTCGCGCTTGCGGTATACGCGGCCAACGGCATCTCGCGCGCAGGGCTGTGGGAAACGAGCCTCGACGCGCTGCGTCTGGGGGCGTCCGGCTACATCATCCCCTTCATGTTCGTGTTTGGCCCGTCGCTGTTGATGATCGGTTCGCCGCTGACGATTGCAACGACCGCGGTGTCCGCGACAATCGGCATCACCTGTCTCGCGGCGGGATTGTCGGGGTATTTGATTGGAAAGGCGTCGGCCTGGCAGCGGGTTGTGCTGGTCGCCGCAGCGTTTATGCTGATCAAGCCGGGACTTGCGAGTGATCTGGTCGGCGTCGGCCTTATCGCGGTGGTGATCGCCAGCCAGCTTGCCACTGCGCGCTCGATAAAGTTACGCAAGTCTTCGTAATGCAACTCTCGTTGCGCCAACACAAGACAAGAAACACGGTCATTGCATCAGACACGACCTTGATAACCTGATCGGCGGCCCTTCCCGCCAGGGCTTTCCGGGGTCGCCATGAAGTCCGTGCTAGCCCGCCTTCTCCGGTGCCAGCCCCAGCTTCTGCGCGAGCCCGATGCGCTGCAGCTTTCCGGTCGCGCCCTTTGGAATTTCGGCAACGATGAGTATCTTGCGCGGAACCTTGAAGTCCGCCACGCGC
>JBOIFZ010000377.1:0-3060 GCA_050741735.1 Burkholderiales bacterium | reverse complement strand
GACCTATTTGGTTTGTGGCGGAGAGGGTGGGATTCGAACCCACGTGACGGATTTTGTCCGTCCATCTGATTTCGAGTCAGCGCCGTTATGGCCACTTCGGTACCTCTCCGAACTCGAATCGTGCAGTATCGTGATATTTTATCAGCGATGCAGGTCTTTGCGAACACGCGCCGCGCCTTTTACCGGCCCCGGAGACGAAAGAAAATCACGGCACGCTCGCGCCGCCACCCGTCGTCCGCGCACAAGCTCGCGGCCGCGGCGCTGCTGCTTATCCTGCCTTCCTGCGACCCGGGCATGCTGATCGAACGTCGGGCGCTTCCATTCGGCGCAACCGCTGAACTCGTGGTACTGGTGCGCAACGGTCCGACCACTCGCTTTCTCGGCGCCGACGGCAAGTTCAGTGGCATGGAGCAGGACATGCTCGAGATGTTCGCGAAGGATCTCGGCGTGCGCTTGCGTGTCATCGAAAGATCGAACTTCGCCGACATTCTTCCGGCACTTCGCCGCAATATCGCACATCTTGCCGCCGCCGGCCTGAGCGCGACCGACGCACCCCGCAGCCGGCTCATCTTCGGGCCCGCCTATCTGTCGGTGCAGAAGGTGGTCGCCTACAACACCGATCAGCCGCGACCACGCAGCGTGCGCGACCTCGCCGGAAAGCGAGTCGCCGTGGTCGCCGGGTCCAGCAGCGCCGATCAGCTCAGGCTCGAGGGCGTCAACGTTCCGGAACTGCGTTGGGATGAAGTGCCCGTGGCAGACAGCATGACCTTGCTGGATCAGTTGTCGGACAGCGAATACGATTTCGTGATTACCGATTCGCACATCGTCGAACTGGCACAGAATTTCTCACCCAACATCGGCAAAGCCTTCACCCTGGGTGGGCCCGAGACGCTGGCCTGGGCGCTGCCGAATGACGCCGACCCGCTGCTGGTCAACCAGGTGCACGATTTCTTCAAACGGATCAATGCCAACGGCTCGTTGCGCATCCTGCTGGACCGGTACTACGGACACATCGAACGCCTGAATCAGGCCGACGTGTTCGCCTTCCTGCAACGCCGCACTTCCGTACTGCCGCAATACCGGGACATTTTCCAGGAGGCGCAGGAGCTGACCGGAATCGACTGGCGGCTCCTGGCCGCGCTGGGCTTCCAGGAATCGCACTGGAACCCCCTCGCCACCAGTCCAACGGGCGTGCGCGGCCTGATGATGCTTACCTCGGGAACCGCCGACCGCATGGGGGTCACCAACCGCCTCGACGCCCGCCAGAACATCATCGCCGGCGCGCGCTATCTGAAGATACTGAAGGACGCGCTCCCCGGGCGCATCGGCGAACCGGATCGCACCTGGCTGGCGCTGGCCGCATACAACGTGGGCTATGGACACCTGGAGGACGCCCGCATTCTGGCCCGGCGGCGCGGGTTGAATCCGGACTCCTGGTTCGACCTTCGCAAGACGCTGCCGCTGCTGGCGCGCTCCGACTACTACACCACGGTCAAGCGCGGTTTCGCCCGCGGCGGCGAGGCGGTGATTCTGACCGAGAACATCCGTAACTACTTCGACATTCTGGTGCGTTACGAGGATCCCTACAGGCCGCTGTTCTCGTCGTTCACGGCAGAAGCGCGGGCCGAGCCGTGATTGCTCAAATAGGCCGGAGGATGGCCAGGCCGCCCATGTACGGACACAGCGCCTCGGGAATGGTGATGCTGCCATCCCCGTTCTGATAGTTCTCCAGTATCGCGACCAGCGTTCGCCCTACCGCAAGTCCCGATCCGTTCAGGGTGTGGACGAATTCGTTCTTGCCCTTCTCGCCCTTGAAGCGCGCCTGCATGCGCCGCGCCTGGAATCCCTCGAAATTGCTGCAGGATGAGATCTCCCGGTACGCGTTCTGTCCCGGCAGCCAGACCTCGATGTCGTAGGTTTTCGCGGCCGCGAATCCCATGTCGCCGGTGCAAAGCGTCACGGTGCGAAACGGCAACTCCAGGCGTCTCAGGATGGTCTCCGCATGCGCGGTCAGTTCCTCCAGTCCCTGGTAGGACTGCTCGGGATGGACGATCTGCACCAGTTCGACCTTGTCGAACTGGTGCTGGCGGATCATGCCGCGGATGTCTTTTCCGTAGGAGCCGGCCTCGGAACGGAAACACGGCGAGTGACAAACGAATTTCAGCGGCAGCTTATCCAGCGCGACGATTTCGTCTCGCACCAAGTTGGTGACCGGCACTTCAGCGGTCGGGATCAAGTAGAACTTGTTTTGCCGCTTGGTAGCCATCGCTCCAGGCGTCTTTTCAAGCTCCGCCGCTTGCAATGGCTCGTCGCGCATATATACGTTTTGCGCATTCACCGCAAACGAATCCCCCTCAAACTTCGGCAGCTGTCCCGTACCGCGCATGCTGTCCGCGTTCACCAGGTAAGGCACATACACTTCCGTGTAGCCGTGCTCGCCGGTGTGGATGTCGAGCATGAACTGGGCGATCGCCCGGTGCAGCCGGGCCAACGGCCCCTTCAGCAGCGTGAAGCGCGCGCCGCTGATCTTCGCCGCGGCGTCGAAATCCAGCATGCCCAGACCGGCACCGACGTCCACGTGGTCTTTTACCGGAAAATCGAAGCGACGCGGCTCGCCTGCACGCCGCACTTCCACGTTGTCCTCTGGGGACATTCCCACCGGCACGCTCTGATGCGGAAGGTTGGGAATGCCCAGCAGCATGTCGGTCAGTTGCGCTTGGATGCCCTCCAGCTCGGCCTCGATCTTCTTCAGCTCTTCGCCGACCGCACTCACCCCCTCCATCAAGGTTGACGTATCTTCCCCTCTGCGCTTGAACACGCCGATCTGCGTCGAGGTTGCGTTGCGCGTGGCCTGCAGCTCCTGGGTGCGTACCTGTGCGTGCTTGCGCTGCTCCTCAAGATCACGAATTGCGGCAACGTCGATCGTGACGCCGCGGGTCGCGAGCCTTGCTGCTACCGCGTCCAGGTCACTGCGAATCAATTGAACGTCCAGCATCGTCTTCCTTCGCGTACCTTTCTTTTTTCCTTTGCGCCCTTTGCGTCAACGCCTTTCAGTTCTTC
>JBOIFZ010000376.1:0-2253 GCA_050741735.1 Burkholderiales bacterium | reverse complement strand
CACGGCGAGGACTCGTAACACCGCATGGCGCCGATTCTCGTCGGGTTTTCAGCCGCGAATTAGCGGAACAGGACACTAGCATCCTTCGTTCCGTGAAAAATCAACTGCCGCGTCACCACACCAGCTTGCCGCCGATGATTACCAGCAGCGACGCCAGCGCCGGCCGCAGGAACCGCTCCGGAACCCTCGAGCCCGCGTGACTGCCGAGGTAGATTCCGGGCAGCGAACCGACCAGCAGGCTGCCGAGCAGGGCGAGGTCCACTGTCCCCATCGACAGGTGACCCAGACCCGCCACCGCGGTAAGCGGAACAGCGTGGGCGATATCGCTGCCGACGATGCGTGCCGCCGGCAGCAACGGGAACAGAAACAACAGTGCGGTGACGCCCAGCGCGCCCGCCCCTACCGAACTCAGCGTAACCAGAGCCCCAAGAACCGCACCGGTAGCGACCGTCACCGCGACCAAATGACGTTTACGCCAGCTCTCGCCCGCTATCGCTTTGCGCGAGGCCAGCCGCTGTAAACGCTCCTTGAACAGCAGTGCCAGCGCGGTCAGGATCAGCGCCACGCCAAGCGAACCGGTGATGATTCCGGACACGCGTGAGGTCTCGACACCCAACACTCGCAACAGCACTACACAAAGCAATGCGGCGGGCAGACTCCCCGCGGCAAGCCAGCCCACCAGCTTCCAGTCGACATTGCCGCGCTTCGAATGCACCCACACGCCGGCGCTCTTGGTAATCGAGGCATACAGCAGATCGGTGCCTACCGCGGTCGCCGGATTGACGCCGAATACCAGGACCAGCAGCGGGGTCATCAACGAGCCGCCGCCGACGCCGGTCATGCCGACGATGAACCCGACCACGAAGCCGGAAACCGTGTATGCGAACTCCATGTCCTGTGTCCTGCTGCCGCCTCTGCTCCGGTTGGGGCCACGCGCACAGGCGCGCCCGTCACTGCGCAAAACGTCGCGCAATCCTAGCAACGGTCGTTATATTCCCTACGACTATTCTGTTAGTATTAAATACGTTTTACTTATTTGCATAAGCCGCGATGAAGCTCCAGCAATTGCGTTATATCTGCGAAGTGGCGCGCCACAACCTCAATCTTTCCAATGCCGCGGAGGCCTTGTTCACCTCACAGCCCGGCATCAGCAAGCAGGTCCGCAGCCTCGAGGAGGAACTGGGGGTGGACATCTTCGTGCGCCACGGCAAGCGCGTGGTGGCGGTCACCGAGCCGGGCAAGGCGATCCTCGAGATTGCGCAGCGGATGCTGAAGGACGTCGAGAACCTCAGGCAGGTGGGCGAGGAATTCACCGAGGAGGACAAGGGCCACCTGACCATCGCAACCACGCACACCCAGGCGCGCTACGCGCTGCCGCACGTGATCCAGCGGTTCACCAAGCGCTATCCGGGCGTGCGCCTGAGCCTGCGCCAGGGCAGCCCGACGCAGATTTCGGAGCTGGTAACTTCGGGGGAGGCCGACATCGCCATCGCCACCGAAGCGATCGAACTGTACGAGGACCTGGTGATGCTGCCCTGCTACGAGTGGAACCGTTGCGTGCTGGTGCCGCCGGGGCATCCGCTGCTGAAGGCGAAGAAGCTCACACTGGAAGCCATAGTGAGTTTCCCGATCATTACCTACGACTTCGCCTTCACCGGCCGGTCGCGGATCAACCAGGCATTTGCCGAAAAGAGCCTGACACCGAACGTGGTGCTCACCGCCATCGACGCCGACGTGATCAAGACCTATGTCGAACTCGGGCTGGGAATCGGGATCGTGGCCATGATGGCCTACGACCCGAAGCGCGATACGCACCTGCGCGCGATGGACGCCAGCCACTTGTTCGAACGCAGCACCACCCGCATCGGCATCCGCAAGAACAGCTACCTGCGCGGCTATACCTACGAATTCATCGAGATGTTCGCGCCCCACCTCACCCGCAAAGTGGTGGACGACGCCATGCACACCAAGGGCTGAAGTAATCGTTCACCACAGAGACACAGAGTCACTGAGAAGATCGAAAAACTTGAGTTTTAACGGGAATCCCCGACGCTATGGCTCTTACCGCTATCCCGTTATCTCTGAGTCTCTGTGTCTCTGTGGTGAAAGTGCTTTAGGAAACCTTTTTGACGAAGTCGCGCAGCCGGAACCCGAGCAGCCACAGGCTGCCGAGATAGACGCCGGCACCCAGCACGACCAGTATCGCCAGCCGCGCAACGCGCACCCACGCCGGATCGAGGAGCCATGAGCTTT
>JBOIFZ010000375.1:0-2414 GCA_050741735.1 Burkholderiales bacterium | reverse complement strand
ACCCCAGTACGGTTTCACGTATCGGAGCAGACGGAAATAGAGCTGGATGCTGGTCATTTGTTGCATAGCGGGGAAGATAACACACCACCACCTCACCCCCTGCCTCACCCCGCCCCTCTCCACAAGTGGAGAGGGAGGATAGGTCAAGATGCGGAGAGGGTGAGTCAGATCAGCGAAGCTGAGGGCACACCTTGTTCTTGAGCTCCCTCTCCGCCGCTTGCGGGGGAGAGGGCGGGGGGTGAGGTGGGGGGGTGAGGTGGTGGTGTGTTATCTTCCCCGCTATGCAACAAATGACCAGCATCCAGCTCTATTTCCGTCTGCTCCGATACGTGAAACCGTACTGGGGTGTGTTCGCGCTTTCGATCCTCGGCATGCTGATCTCCGCGGCGACCGAGGTGGCGCTGCCGGTCGCGGTGAAGCCCTTCCTCGACGGCACCTTCGTCGACAAGGACCCGTTCCTGATCAAGTGGGTTCCAGTGGCGCTGGTGGTGATCTATTTCTTCCGCGGCGTTGGCGCCTATATCGGCACCTATGCCAGCACCTGGGTCGGCAACAAAGTGGTGATGGACCTGCGCGACATCATGTTCCGCCGCATGCTGGCGCTGCCGCTCGGCTATTTCCACGACAACACCACCGGCAATCTGATTTCCCGCTTTACCTTTGACGCTGGGCAAGTCACCAGCGCGGCGACCAACGTGGTTACCGTACTGATAAAGGATTCGGTCACCATTGTCGGGCTGTTGGCTTATCTGCTCTACCTCGACTGGAAGCTCACGCTGCTGTCGCTGATCATGGTGCCGCCGATCGCGCTGGCGGTGCGCTATTTCAACATTCGGATGCGCAACATGAGCCGCGCCACCCAGAAGGCGATGGGTGACATCACCCAGGTTTTGCAGGAAACGGTCGAGTGCAACAAGGTCGTGAAGATTTTCGGCGGACAGGAGTACGAGGCCAAGCGCTTTGCCGAGACCAGCAACCGGCTGCGCGGCTTCAACATGAAGCAGACCGCGGCGGCGGCGGCCAACGTGCCGATCGTGCAAGTGCTTGCCGCGCTGGCGGCGGCGGTGGTGGTGTACTACGCCACCGTCCAGGCGCAGTCCGACTCGACCACGGTCGGCAGCTTCGTCTCTTTCCTCGCGGCAATGCTGATGCTGACCGGGCCGCTGAAACGGCTGACCGGCGTGGCCGAGCACCTGCAACGCGGGCTGGCCGCCGCGGAAAGCGTGTTCGCGCTGATCGACGAGGAGCCGGAAAAGGACGCGGGCAAAGAGGAACTCGAGCGCGCGCGCGGCGACATCCGGTTCGAGAGAGTCACGTTCCGCTACCCGCGTGCCGAACAGCCGGCATTGTTGGGCGTCACGCTGGCAATTCGCCCCGGCGAAACCGTGGCGCTGGTCGGATCGTCCGGCGGCGGCAAGACCACGTTCGCCAATATGGTGCCGCGCTTCTTTCACCCAGCCTCGGGCCGGATCACCATCGACGGCCACGACCTCGAGACGCTGTCGCTCGCCAGCTTGCGGCGGAACATCGCGCTGGTCAGCCAGGAAGTCGCGCTGTTCAACGACACGGTCGCTGCCAACATCGCCTACGGTCAGGCTGCAGGCGCCAGCCGCGAGGCGATCGAACGCGCTGCCGCAGCCGCGCACGCGCTGGACTTTATCCGCGCCATGCCGCAAGGCTTCGATACGCTGATCGGGGAAAACGGCGTGCGGCTTTCCGGCGGCCAGCGCCAGCGGCTGGCGATCGCGCGCACCATCCTCAAGGACGCGCCGATCCTTATCCTCGACGAAGCGACCTCGGCGCTGGATTCGGAATCGGAGAAGCACGTGCAGGCCGCCCTCGAAAGGCTGATGCAGGGCCGCACCACCATCGTCATCGCCCACCGGCTCTCCACCATCGAAAAGGCCGACCGGATTGTGGTGCTGGACAAGGGCGAGGTCGCCGAAGTCGGGACCCATTCCGAGCTGCTCGCCAGGGGCGGAATCTACAACCGGTTGTACAGCATCCAGTTCGCTCTCGGCAGCATTGCCATCGCCGAGTCGCCGTTAGCCACGCCCGCCTAATTCGCAGTGCCTACGCTTTCCCGATGACCTTCCGGTAAGCCGCTTCGATGTTCAGCCCGATGCGGTCACGGTATTGGCCGAGCGGATACTTCGACATGCCCCGCTCGTATTTCGCGGCGAGCTGATCCGGAATCCCTTTCCTCATTTCATCCAGGCTGGCCCCGTCGGCGTGCGCCGACTTCACCGCGGCGACCAAATCGGCGAGATAGCCCCGGAAGAACGCGAGATGAGCCTTGGACGCGACTTCTCCGTGGCCGGGGATGATCTGGCTGAAGTCGAATTTTTCCAGCGCGTCCAGCGTCTGCACCCATTCTTCGGGGTAGCCGTCGTTCATATAGGGCATCCAGTCGA
>JBOIFZ010000374.1:0-2404 GCA_050741735.1 Burkholderiales bacterium | reverse complement strand
CAGACCGATGCCGGATTCCCGGCGCCGACCGGGAGCGTGACTCCGGCGGGAGCCAAAGTGGAGAAATTGTTCGACGGCGACTGCTTCGCCGAGGGACCCTCGGTAGGGCCCGACAACATGGTGTACTTCAGCGACATTACGTTCACCAAGTTTTGCAAGGACCCGGGCGGCAAACACTCGATGGCCGGCCACGTATGGAAATACAACCCGAAGACCGGCAAAGCGGAGATCTTCCGCAGTCCGTCCGGGATGTCGAACGGCACCAAGTTCGACCGCGACGGCAACATGATCCTGGCGATGGGCGCGGATTACGGCCTGCGCATGCTCGCCAAGATCGACATGAAGACCGGGCGCAGCATGATTCTCGCCGGCGGCTTCGAGGGCAAGCCGTTCAACGCGCTGAACGACATCACCATCGACGAGAACGGCCGCATCTATTTCACCGACCCGCGCTACCTCGGCCATGAGCCGGTGATGGCGGACGGCTTTGCGGCTTACCGTGTCGATCCCGACGGCACCGTCTCGCGGGTGGCAACTGACTGCGGCAAGTGCAACGGCATCGCGATTACGCCTGACCAGAAGAAGATGTACATCGTCAGCAACGACAACGGCTTTCTAGCGTTCGAGAACCTGAAGGAAGGCGAGAAGTCGCTGAACGGACATCACCTGCTGCAGATTTACGACGTGGGTGCGGACGGCAAGCTATCCAACCGCCAGGTGTTCAAGGACTACAGCAAGGACCGCTCGCCGGCCTGCAGCGGACCGGACGGACTGGTCATGGACAGCGAGGGCAATGCCTGGGTCGCCGAACGCTGCGAGCACCGTCCCGGCATCACCATTTACTCGCCCGACGGCAGGGAACTCGGCCACATCTCGACCGGCAAGGAACTGCCGACCAACGTCGCGTTTGGCCGCGGTGACATGGCCAACACGCTCTACATCACCTCCGGCAAGAGCCTGTACCGGATTAAGGTGAGCAAGAAGGGGTATCAGCTTCCCTGATTTCGCGCACCAGCAACGTGGTCGCAGAGACATTTGCCTCTGCGACTTTTTTCTCGACAGGAGAGCATTTCATGAGCAGTGCGCAGCCGGCCTCCACGGCGAAGGTCCGCAAGGCCCTTTCCGAAGCGCAGGTACAGGCATTCAAGCGCAATGGCTACCACTTTCCGCTGCGCGTGATTGCGGAAGCCGAAGCGGGTGGATATCGTCAAAAGATCGAGGCGTTCGAAGCCGTGCACGGGCTGGTGATGAAGACCCCTTACCGCAACAAGCCGCACCTTGTTTTCAGATGGGCCAACGAACTGATCCGCAATCCACGCATTCTCGACGCGGTCGAGGACTTGCTTGGGCCCGATCTGCTGGTCTGGGGCAGCAGCTTCTTCATCAAGGAACCGCATGATCCGGCCTACGTTTCCTGGCACCAGGATTCCACTTACTGGGGGCTTTCGCATCCGGACATCGTGACTGCCTGGGTGGCGCTTTCGGTTAGCGACCTCCCCAACGGAGCCATGCGGGTCATGCCCGGCAGCCATCTCAAGGACCAGATTCCGCACAAGGACACTTTCGCCCAGGACAATCTGCTGACCCGTGGCCAGGAGGTTGCGGTCGAGGTGGATGAAAAACAGGCTGTTGACCTGTTACTCAGCCCCGGTGAGATGTCGTTGCACCACGTGCGCATGGTGCATGGCTCGGAGCCCAATCGCGCCGGCTACCGGCGAATCGGTTTTGCGATCCGCTATGTGCCGACCTACGTGCGTCAGACCGCGGGACCGAAGGACTACGCGATGCTGGTGCGCGGCGTGGATCGGTTTCATCATTTCGATTACGAGCCCGCGCCCCGCGTCAATCTCGGCGACGAGGAAGTCGCGACGCACAAACGCAACACCGAAGAGGCGAACAAAATCCTTTATCGGGGAACGGATAAGGCACCTCTCCCCGGCCCTCTCCCCGGAGCGGAGAGGGAGACCGGCAAGCGCTAACCGGCATCCACGGAATTCACACGCTTTACTCAAGAGAAAAAAACGTGAAGGATTCACTGAAAACGCTGCTGGCGGCCGCAACGCTGCTCGTACTTGCGGGCTGTGGGCAGAAGGCGGAAAAGGCGGGCCCGGCAGCACAGCCGGGCCCGGCAATGCAGTGGAAGATGCAATCGTACTGGCAGTCCGGCACGCTGCCGCAGCAGTTGTTCGAAAGTTTCGCGAAACGCGTCGATGCGCTATCGGGCGGCCGCCTCAAGGTCCAGGCCATGCCCACCAATGCAGTGGTCGCGCCCCCAGAGGCCCTGGATGCGGTCGGCGCCGGCGTGCTCGACGGCCAGAACGGAGGGCCGGCCTACTTCACCGGTAAAGACGCCGCTTTTGCGCTGCTCGGCGATCCGCAGGGTGCGTTCGAGACGCCATACCAG
>JBOIFZ010000373.1:0-3553 GCA_050741735.1 Burkholderiales bacterium | reverse complement strand
TGGGGCGGGTGTGCTCGCGGCCGTGCGAAGATGCCTGCCGGCACGGCTGGGAAGGCAATGGCGAGCCGGTGGCGATCTGTTTTTCCAAACGCTCGGCTGCGGATTTCAGTTTCCGCGCCCCGGTGGTCCTCAAGCCGGATTTTCCCGCTAGCGGAAAGCGCGTTGCGCTGATCGGCGCCGGTGTGGCGGGACTCACCGCCGCGCGTGAACTGGCGCTCTCCGGACATGGCGTCACCGTATTCGAGAAACACCGGACCCCGGGCGGAATGCTCAACCAGGGCATCCCGGCGTTCCGGCTGCCGCGCCAAATCATCGATCGCGAGATCCGCCAGATCGCCGCTACCGGCGTGACCATCCGTTGTGGAGTCGAAGTCGGCACCGACGTTACCCTTGTTCAGCTCTGCAAAGACTTCGACGCGGTGGTGCTGGCCGCGGGAACGTTGCGTCCCAACGTGCTTGAGCTGCCCGGCAGGGAATTGACGGGAATCGAGCACGGCCTGAACTTCCTGCTGCAGGTGAACGAGTTCGGCCGGCGTGAAATCGGCGGGCGAGTGGTCGTGATCGGCGGCGGCTATACCGCCATGGACTGCGCCCGTACCGCGCTGCGGCTCGATGCTCAGGTCGGCGTCGTCTACCGCCGGGCGCGCGAAGACATGGTGGTGTTGCCGGGAGAACTCGAGGAACTGTTGGAAGAAGGCGGGCACCTGGAA
Organism: Burkholderiales bacterium; assembly: GCA_050741735.1. Classification (GTDB taxonomy): domain Bacteria; phylum Pseudomonadota; class Gammaproteobacteria; order Burkholderiales; family JACQAP01; genus JACQAP01. The sequence continues at coordinate 2,843 of JBOIFZ010000373.1, read as the reverse complement.
ACAAATTGCGCGCCGCTCGCCTTTCTCGGCGACCGGGGCAAGGTGGTCGGCGTGCGCTTTTTGCGCACGCGGCAGGGAGAACCCGGCCGCGACGGCCGGCGTGCGCCGGTCGAGATTCCCGGAGCCGAACTCGAGATCGGCGCCGACACCGTGATCCTCGCGACCGGGCAGTTTCCGCAAGCGGGATGGATCGACGCGGCACTTGCGCCGAAGCTGGTGGCGCGCGACGGCTGGCTGGCGAGCGGCACGGCTCAACAGACCGCGCAGCGCAATATTTTCGTTGCCGGCGATTTTGCGCTCGGCGCCACCACGCTGATCCAGGCGATCGGGCATGCGAAGGAGTGCGCGCGCAAGGTGGACGAATGGCTGACGGGCGCGCCGCGCACAAAGCGGGTCGCGCAGATCGGCGCCGCTTTCCGCTCGAAGCTGCCGGGCGGCCGCACCACCGGGCGCACGGCGGAGATGAACGTCATACCGATCCATCCGATGCCGACGCTTGCGGTTGGGGCCAGGCGGCTCGAGGCGGAAGTCGAAACCGGGTTCGCCGAGCCGGTGGCGAGGGAAGAGGCATCGCGCTGCTACCTGTGCCACTACAAGTTCGAGATCGTGGACCGGGACTGCGTGCTATGCGACGAGTGCCTGAAGGTGAAGCCGGTTGAAGGCTGCATCGTGGAAATCGCTTCGCTGCTGCGGGACGACGAGGGACGGGTGCTGGGCTATACCAAAGTGGAAAAGGGCGGGACCGACTCGCTTTATTACAACCGGCTGTGGATTGACCAAAGCCAGTGTATTCGCTGCGGCCGCTGCGAGGCGGTGTGCCCGGTCAACGCCATAACCATCCAGAAAGTGACCCTGGGGAAGCGCTGATCAGGTTCAGCGACGCGCGTCGGGAAACTGATCAGAGTTTCTGTTACCGCCACCACAGCCTGACGGGCCGGCGAATAACCCGCATAAACGGGTGCTTAGGCAGCGTAGATGCTTCCAAACTGCGTTTGATCTGCCTATACTCCTGAAAACGCCGCGTTTCCGGCCTTCCGATTACAAGTTGCGTCCGGAATCCGGCGTTAAAACCGAAGCCTGACCATAAGTCAGAGCTTGGACTGTCCAGGAGAGCGGAGTTGGCCCTGATTCTTGCAGTGGATATGGCTGGCACCCCCAGCCGGTGGCTGATGGTCGAAGAGGCCATCTCTTACTACGCGCGCCGAATGGTGGCGTGGTCGCACGGCGAGGTCGTGGCGACCTACCACGGCGGCGTGTCGCGCAAGACCGGCGCGCGTTCCCAGTTGTCCACCCACAGCATCATTGCCATCAAGGGCGCGGTGGACTTCTCCAAGGAACACCACGCCGAGCCGCACCTGTCCAATATCTCGCTGTTTTTCCGCGACCGCCACATGTGCGCCTATTGCGGCGGCCAGTACAAGGAACGCGACCTGTCGCGCGACCACGTGATGCCGGTCTATCTCGGCGGCAAGGACCGTTGGATGAACGTGGTGACCGCCTGCCGCGGCTGCAACATACGTAAAGGCGGGCGCACCCCGGAGTCGGCCGACATGCCGCTGCTGTACACCCCCTACGTGCCCAACCGCTACGAGCACTTGATCCTGCAAAACCGCCGCATCCTGCAGGACCAGATGGAATACCTGATGGCCAAGGTACCCAAGCACAGCAGGCTGTACGGCTGAACTGCGTTTGCGCCGCAAACCAGGCCGGCATCTGCTGCCGGCTTTTTCGCGGCCGTTCGCGCCGCGAAGCGGGTCAACGCACGGAACTGCAAGGCGTTACGAGGGACAATACGCAGTATCCCCAGGTACAGGCAAAGGACCGCATCCCATGAATAAGACATGGTTCGCCCTGGCGTTCGCAGTACTCGCGCTGTGCGCCTGCCAGACCAATCCGATCACCGGCCGCCAGCAATTGATGCTGGTCTCCGAGGACCTGGCTATCACGGAATCGAAGCAGGCCTACGTGGCGATGCTGCAGCCGCTGCAGCAAAAGGGCCAGATCGATAACAACCCGGCAGTATCCGCGCGGGTGCGGACCATCACCGGACGTTTGATCGCCCAGGCCATCAAGTATCGACCGGAAACACAGAGCTGGGAATGGAGCGTCAAGGTGATCGACGACCCCAAGACCGTCAATGCCTGGTGCATGGCCGGCGGCAAGATGGCGATTTATACCGGCTTGATCGACCAGCTCAAGGTGACGGACGACGAACTGGCGCAGGTGATGGGTCACGAGATCACGCACGCGCTGGCGAAGCACACAACGGAAAGGATGTCCCGTGCGATGGCGATGGAGATGGGGCTGGGAGCGCTGGCTGCCACCCAGCAGTCCAGCCGCTACGGCGATCTGACGCTCACCGGGGCGCAATTGGCTGCGGTGGTCGCGCTGGAACTGCCCAACAGCAGGGAGGCCGAAACCGAGGCCGATCGCATCGGCATCGAGCTGGCGGCGAAAGCCGGCTACGATCCGAACGCAGCGGTATCGTTGTGGGACAAGATGGGGAAAATCGGAGGCGGCAGTTCTCGCTTCGATTTCCTTTCCACTCACCCGGCGCCGCCGAAGCGCATGGAAACGCTCGCCGCGCTGGTGCCGAAGATGATGCCGTACTACCTGGACAAATCGCCGCGCCCGACTTATCAGATCCGCTCCTCCTCCGACGGGCGCACGGTCGCCGAGCAGTCCGCAAAGGTACGGTAGCCGCGCAAGAAAATTTCCCTAAAGCGACGCAGCGCAGACGTCGCCGCCGTCCCACGGGATCTTCTTGCCGGCAAGCTTCTGCAGCGGCACCCAGATGATCGAAGTGGCCACCCGACCGACGGTTTCGGCGATGTCGCCGGCAG
>JBOIFZ010000372.1:0-2941 GCA_050741735.1 Burkholderiales bacterium | reverse complement strand
CGATAATGAAGAGGGCTGTTGCGACTGCGAGGATATTTGTGTGGCGCATGATGATCTCCTGGTGTGAATTGTTTGTCCGGCTGCGGACGGGGTGCGGGGCACTCCGGCCCGTTCCGGATTCTAAGGTGTGGCGATTATGAAGGCGAATGCGCGTTCACAGGAATCCATGACCGGCAATCGACCCCGGCGAACCTTGACCCACTGATTGCCGGGGAAGGCAGGGCAGAAAAGCTCGTCCATGATCTCCGTCTCGAAACGCCCCTGTCGTTTTCCCCCGGTAACAACCATAGTGTTACGAGGGGGATTATTGCCTGTGTGAGACATATTTCCAGATCCGAGCCTAACCGAGCAGCTTGCGCCGCTTGAAACAATCTGGAAATAACTTTTCGTCAAGCTACATTATTTCCGGCAGTCATCGATCCTCCAGTTGACGGAATTTTTATTGAATGACTGTGCGCGGCGCGGCAACATTGTCCGCTGGCGTGGCAAAAAAAGATAGAACCCCTCCGGCTGTGGCAGGCGCGAAACACTTTGCCGCCTGATATGGGAGTTCCCGGATCATGATCCGGACGACGGCGAAAAGGCCCGGCCGAGTATGGTTGCGATGGCGCACATGCCATACACCTTGAGGGTTCACATCGGCTGGTGAGGGCGCGCATCGAACAGCGCTGAAGCCCTGTCTCTTGCGGCCTTGGGCTTGCCGGACAACAGGCTCAGGAGATATCGCGTGCCTTGTCGAGGAAAGAGTCAGAACGCCTCGCCGAATCCGGCGTAAAGCGCAGTTTCGTTCTTGCCGCTGGCGACATCGACCCGGAAATTGATGGGTTGCTGCTTGGTGAGCCGGTAACGAATTCCGGCGCCAATGCTCGGCTGCCGATCTTCGCTGTTCAGCTCGCTCACATCCGATGCGACTTCGCCGACCCCGGCAAAGGCGACTACGCCGAATCGTTCCGTCACACCGCGCCGATATTCTCCCTGGACTGCGAACATCATGCGATCCATGTACTGTCCCGAGATATAGCCGCGAAGGTCAATGCCGCCGAGGCGAGCGAACAGTTCCACTGGGTCGAGGCCTACTCCGGCCGCCCTTGCGCGCGTCCCTCTCGATTGTGCGGCACCTTGTGCTGGTCCGACTCCATTCAGCACGTCAGAATACAACCTTGAGTATCCGGAGGAGCAATTCCTCCAGCGGAATCATCGTCAGCAGCAGCGGCCCCACGGGCAGCAGCGTGACCACCGCCAGTTGCACCGCGGTCCGCATGGTGAACGGCACCAATTTCATTTCCTTCACCACCGCGAAGCTGTTGCCCAGATCGGCCAGCGACTGGATGTCTGCGCTGCCGATCAGCGGCTCGTCCGCCGGCGCGCCGCCGCGCAGCCATTTGTGGTCGAACTCGCGCGCGTAACGCTGCGCCAGGACGCCGTACTCGCGCATGCCCGCGCGCTTGGCGGCTGCGAGTTTCGGACCAAACACCAGCAGCGGCCCGAGGATGGCGAACACCATCACGGCCACCAGCCCGATGAGTTCCAGTTTGAAATCGGGCAGCTTCGCGCCCGCGTAAAAAATCCGATTGGCCATCACCCCGGCCAGCAGCGCGCCCTGGGCAAGCAACACCGGCGAGAACGCGTTGATTACCGACGACAGGAAGCCCACGCCGCCGCAGCGGTCCGGATGCGTCGGCATGAGCTTCAACTCGATGCGCGAAACCTGCCACAGGAAGCGCGCCCAGATGAACAGCCGGAAATACCAGCGCAGGAGCAGGAACTGGAACAGCGGCAGGCTCACGCAGCCCATCCACCAGCCGGCCAGCGACGGCTGCAATTTCCCATCCATCGGAACGCCATACCAACTTGCCACGTCGAGCGCCACTTGTGTGCGCCAGACGAAGAGCACGCCCACACCGTACACAAAGGCAATCAACAGCACCTCCGCCGCGACTGAATTACGCAGGCGGATCGCCGAGGCGATGGCCGCATCGAACTTCGCCCGCGCCGCGTCCGGGATCAGGCCGCGCGCCATAAACTGCCCCACCACCGGGCGCATCCGTTGGTGGACGACCAGTTCCGCCAGGATCAACAGCGGCAGCGCGAGCAGCAGACGCACGTGCGTCTCCACGTCATCGAGGAACGGGAGCGTGACGCTATCGCCCCAGGCGTGCCCCTCCGCGACCGACAATAGCAGCAGCGGCGCCCAGGCCAGCAGTGCCAGCACGATGACGCGGCGGCGAAGCAATTGCAGCGCGTTTCCGGCCAGACGCATTCTCCGCCAGAGCTGATACAACGGCCCGCCGAGGACCAGCGAGAAGTCGGGCGGTTCCTTCAAGAGCGGTTCGTCGAAGGTGGGTCTGGGTGTGCTCATCGCTGGGAATGTCCGGATTTGAATCGGAGGCCACCGAGGTTACAGGGATTTCGTTTTCCTGTCTCGCTGGTTGCTCCTGTTGAAATTCGCTTCATGTGCTGATGAACTGCTTCCCAAACGACCGACGACCAACCCGCCGGGCGTGTCGAGCGATGCGCCGATCAACACCGATGTCGGTCACGATGGCGCGACCGCCAGCCCCAGGCCGGTCGCTGCCTCAATCGCCGCAGTCACGATGAGCAAGATTTTCATCGGCGTCGATTCGGTGTCAGTCCTTCTCGAACGGGAAATCGCATTTCCAATCCTTCTTCATGTCCACCACGGTAAGGGTAGCGGCACGGCCGCGGCCAGGAAAAGGGTCAGGGAAAAGGTGTCAGGAACCTTTTTGACCGGTGAGGTCAGGGAAAAGGTGTTAGGAACCTTTTTGACCGGTGAGAGCGACTAGTATAAGCTTTCAAGACATGGGGCGACCATTGCGAGCCGCAGCGGGCGACGTTATCTATCACGTCCTCAATCGCGCCAATGCGCGCCTGCCGATCTTTGAGAAGCCATCTGACTTCGAGGCGTTTGAGCGCGTGCTTG
>JBOIFZ010000371.1:0-3742 GCA_050741735.1 Burkholderiales bacterium | reverse complement strand
CCGAACCGGCAACCGGCTTCAGAACCTGCCAGAGCGCGAGTTCGGCGAAGGCTCTTTCAGAATAAACGATGCGAGTACGCACAAGCTGAACTGCCTTCATGTTGGAGACACTACCAACATGCCCGGGTGTTGTCAATAACTCCAACACTCAAAAAAACAGATGAAAGGGAAAAGGGGAAAGTAAGGGCGGGGACTGAGGACGGAGGACCGAGGACTGAGGACGGAGGACGGAAGGTCGAGGACTGAGGACTGAGGACGGAGGACGGAGGACGGAGGACTGAGGACGGAGGACGGAGGACGGAGGAAAGTAAAGGCGGTGACGGAGGCCTGGAAGGGCGGAACCGATCGCAGGTTGGGGGCCACGAGTGTTCTTGACCGGCGTTGCCTAAAAAGCGACAATCGTCGCACTTATGGCGACAAAAGAAACAAACCTTGGGTCGTTGCTCTTCGGTGCGTACCGGCGTCAGGTATTGGCTCTATTGTTGATGCACCCTGAGCAGTCGTTTCATGTGCGAGAAATCGCGCGCATCACGGCGAAACCGGCTGGAACGCTGTATCGGGAACTTGGTACCCTCGCCGAGGCGGGGTTGCTGGTGCGCAGCCCCTTCGGCAACCAGGTTCATTACCGGGCAAATCCTGCGTGCCCCATCTACGAAGAATTGCGCGGAATCCTGCGTAAGACTTTTGGAGTGGCCGATATCCTCCGGGAAGCCCTCAAACCCGTCACGGACTCGGTAGATGTCGCCCTAATCTATGGCTCCGTCGCCAGTGGCGACGAGAGGGCGGCCAGCGACGTGGACGTCATGATCATCGGCAAATTGAAATTCGGTGATGCGGTGCTCGCGCTTTCTTCGGCTGAGGAAAGCCTGCGTCGTGAGGTGAATCCGCATGTCTACTCTTCGCGCGAGTTCAAAGAAAAGATCGCCAATCGCGAGCCATATCTCATGCGCGTCGTGGAAAGTCCTAAGATTTTTCTGATTGGAACTGACGATGACCTTGGAAAACTTGCCAAGCATCGGTCGGCTAAAGCCACATAAGGCATCGTCCGTCGAAATCCGCCGCTTGCTGGCTTCTGCCGAAGCCGCACTCGCCGATGCCAAGCGTATGCAGAACAACGCGGCGACACGATTCGACATGGGGTACAAGGCAATCATGCAATGTGCTCTCGCCGCGCAAGGAATCTGAGCGACTATGAGGGTGAGCCGGTAGAGGATGCCAAGGTTCGCGAATGTGTCGAATGGGCGGAAGCACTTCTTGCAAAAGTCCGCAAATGGCTCCACGAAAACCAACCCGATTTGCTCCAGGGTGCGGGGTACTGAGTGCGTCTATGCCGCGGTGCCGAGTGCTGCAGACAATGGAATCGCCCAGATCCTGTCGGCCAGACGTTCCGCTTTCCTGCCGGTGTGCAGCAGCACGGCGTGCGGCGCGTTTTTTCGTCACCGGACACATTGCGCCAGTACAGAATCTCGGCTCTCGGCGCCGCAGTTTCCCGCCAAGCGAGCAAGTCGCTCAACACAAGGGACTCGAGTAATGGTCCCTTGAGTGTGCTTCTATCTAGATCGGCTACCGTCTCGACCCCCGCAAGGCGTGCAGGGGAGCGCGATTCTTCTCGATAAGCGCTCCGGCAACACCATGGCGGAAGCGGTCAATACTCTGGCGCGCATAAAGGCGAACGGCTGAACGAGACGTGGAAAACAGGAAATGTTGTTGCCTGGAAGCAAAGAGAATGACACCTGGTCGTTGGGCGCCTTGACCCGATTGGACTCCTATCGCTTGGCGCTGACCCCGGCAAAAGAAGGGGTCGATCCCGCGGCATTTCGGGCGGCGCTGACAGACGGTGGGCCCGCATTTGTGGATTTACTTCTAACGCAGAATCTCGGGGCGTGGTGGCATCATTGCCTTCAGGCAAACGGCTTACTGGAGTCGCTGCCACGCGGCGTGGCCGATGCATTGCATCAGGCACGCATGGCGGCTGCGGCGAGATACGTGGCGCAGCGCACGACGCTGATTCATATCGACCTGCTATTCGAAGCAGCGGGCATTTCCTACGCGGTCATGAAGGGCGCGCACGTGCGCGAGTGCGCGTACCCCGACCCTTCTCTGCGACTGACCGGCGACATCGACGTGTTGGTCGCAGCGCCGGACCGGCGGTGCGCGGCGCACGCTCTGCTCGATGCCGGTTACTCGGTGAATGCTGACCTCGCCACAATCAGCCACGAGGCATGCTTCACGCGCTCGCCCGTGGCGATCGACCTGCACTGGGACATCATGCGGCCGGGCCGGACCCGCGCGGACATGACGGCGGGCTTGCTCGCGCGGCGACGACGGGTCAACGGTTTCTGGGGGTTGTCCGATGTCGACGCTTTGTTCCTGATGCTGACCCATCCGGCATTCGCGAAGTACGTATGCTCTCCGAACATGGGGCTGCCACGCGTCGCGGACTTTCTGCTCTGGATCCAGAATAGGACGATTGATTGGCCTGCCGTCATGCGTTTGCTGGAAGTGGCAGGGCTGAGAACTGCCGCCTGGACCATGCTCAACTGGTTCCGGATGCTGGCCGCGCCGGCCGCAGGGGCGATTATCGACGGATGGCTGAACAGTCTGCGCCCGGGCGGCTTAAGGGCGCGCTATCTTCGGTGTTGGCTGGATCATGACTTGCCGAGCCGATGGTTTAATCGCCCGCTCTTGATCCAGCTCGGGTTGACGCTGTTCATGCACGATCGACCCTCCGATACCTTGCATGCGCTGCGAGGCTGGCTGCGCAGTCGCCGAAACCGTGGGCGTGACCTCCGGTTGTTGTTGGGTAACGACTGAGTTTCTACGATGGGTATGAGGAAACCGCGAATTTCCAGCGATGCCGTTTGTGTCGGACGATACGGGAGAACGGCGTGAAAGGCATGGGTCTGCGGGCGATGCTCGGTTTCGCGCAACCTTATCGGACCTCGCTCGCCGTAAGCGCGCTGCTGATGGTCGCCGAGAGCGTCGTGGCGCTAGCCGTGCCGTGGCTCGCCGGCCACTTGGCCGAAAGCATGCTGGCCGCCACTGCATCCGCGTCCGGGGCCGGGCCGGTGCTGCTCGGGCTGCTTGCCCTGTTTGGTTTGCAGTCGCTGCTCAAGTTCGGCAACAGCTACCTGCTCAGCCATAGTGCGGAGCACATCCTGGCCGATCTGCGTATCCATCTCTACGATCACTTGCAGGCGCTGCCACTGGCCTTCCATCACCAGCGCCGCCGCGGTGAAATTCTCGCGTTGCTCACGAACGACGTCGGCCGCCTGAGCGGTTTTATCAGTGGCACCTTGCCGAGTTTGATTCCTCTGCTGCTTACTGTCGCCGGCGCCGTGCTGCTGATGTTCCGCATCGATGCCCGCTTGGCGTTGTACGTAGCCGCACTGGTGCCGCTGTTCTATCTGTTGCTGAAGATTCTCGGCCGCGGTCTGCGTCCGCTGGCTGGCCAGTTGCAAGAGGCGCATGCCGGGGCGGTCGCCATCGCCGAGGAAAACCTCGGCATGCTGCCGGCGATCAAGACCTTCACCCGCGAACCGGAGGAATCAGAACGCTATCGGCGGCAGATTCACCACATCCTGCATCTGAGCGCCGCGGAGCGGCGAATCGTCGCCGCGTTGGGGCCTGCGCTGCAGTTTCTTGCCGCGGCCGCCATGCTGTTCGTGCTCTGGCTGATGAGCGGGCAGATGATCGAACGTTCGCCGGCGGACACGGTGAGTTTTCTGCTCTATGCCGCGCT
>JBOIFZ010000370.1:0-1646 GCA_050741735.1 Burkholderiales bacterium | reverse complement strand
CAGACCGCCATGCGAATTCGTCCTGACGGCAGCGACGAGGAAGTGGCACTCGATCAAGTGCAGAAAGGCGACCACTTGCGCGTGCGCCCCGGCGAGAAAGTGCCGGTTGACGGCGTGGTCCTCGAAGGGCACAGCAGCGTCGATGAATCCCTGGTGACCGGCGAGCCTGTGCCGGTCGAAAAGCAGCCGGGTGAAAAAGTGACCGGTGGAACAATCAATGGAACTGGAAGCTTTGTTATGCAGGCAGAGCGGGTTGGAGCCGAGACACTGCTCGCGCAAATCGTGCACATGGTCGCCGAGGCGCAGCGCACCCGCGCCCCGATCCAGAATCTCGCCGACGTCGTGTCGTCCTATTTTGTTCCAGCAGTGGTGGGTATCGCGGCGCTTGCATTCGTGATCTGGTCAATCTACGGGCCGCCTCCATCCATGGTTTTCGCACTCGTTAGCGCGGTGTCGGTGCTGATCATCGCCTGCCCCTGCGCGCTCGGTCTCGCCACACCCATGTCGATCATGGTCGGCACCGGACGAGGCGCGCAGGCGGGCGTGCTCATCCGCAACGCCGAGGCGCTTGAGCGGATGGAGAAAATCGACACTCTGGTCGTGGACAAGACCGGCACCCTGACCGAGGGCAAGCCGAAACTCACGTCAGTGGTTGCAGCTGAAAGTTTTTCTGAGGAACACGTGCTGCAGATCGCGGCGAGCCTCGAGCGCGGCAGCGAGCATCCTCTTGCCGCGGCGATCCTCCAGGGTGCGAAAGAGCGCGGCGCGGCGCTACTTTCAGTGGAAAATTTCAACGCCGTGACCGGGAAGGGGGTCGAAGGAATGCTCGAAGGCAGACGCGTTGCTCTCGGCAATCTTCGTTTCGCCGAATTGCTCGCCGAGGTACCGCAGACGTTGAAAGACCGGGCCGATGTGTTACGCCGCAATGGTGAAACCGTCGTGTTCCTTATTGAAGATTCGCGCGCCGCCGGAATCATCGGTGTGGCCGACCCAATCAAGGCGTCCACTGCCGAGGCGCTAAAAGCGCTTGCCGCTGAAGGAATCCGCGTTGTCATGCTGACCGGGGACAACCAAATCACAGCACAGGCGGTAGCGCAGCGGCTCGGAATCACCGACGTTCGCGCGGATGTCCTGCCGCAGGAGAAAGGCCTGGTGGTGAAGACGCTACGCAAAGAAGGCCGCGCAGTGGCCATGGCGGGTGACGGAGTCAACGACGCGCCTGCTCTCGCCGAAGCCGAGGTGGGAATCGCCATGGGCACGGGCGCAGACGTGGCGATCCAGAGCGCAGGCATCACGCTGGTCAAAGGCGACCTGCGCGGAATCGTGCGAGCCCGGCGTCTTTCGCGAGCAACCATGCGCAACATTCGCGAGAACCTGTTCCTGGCATTCATCTACAATTCGCTGGGTGTCCCCATCGCCGCCGGCGTGTTATTTCCCTGGATCGGCCTGCTGCTCAATCCGATGATCGCTGCAGCCGCAATGAGCGCAAGCTCGGTATCGGTCGTTGCCAATGCGCTGAGACTGCGCTCGGCGAAGATTTAGCACGGACCGCATATACCGGCACCAGTACGCCGACGAACAGAGTGTAAGAAACCTTGATCCAGCGCTGGATTATTTAGACTCGCCGGTTTGGATGCGCGTACCGA
>JBOIFZ010000369.1:0-8092 GCA_050741735.1 Burkholderiales bacterium | reverse complement strand
GGTTGCTCATAGGATTGCCTGAAGTACCAACCAACCGCTTCAAAAAAGGAGGAGTCATGGACATCGTAGGCTTGATCATTCAGTTGATTAGCGGTGCCGTTGGCGGCAACATCGCCGGGGCACTTCTCAAGCAGTTCAGTCTTGGCCCAGTTGGCAATTCCATCGTCGGTATCCTCGGTGGCGGAATTGGGGGCCAGCTTCTCGGAATGCTCGGCGCAGGCGGCGCGAGTGAGGCGGTCGCGGCGGCGAGCGGGCTCGACATCGGCTCCATCGTATCCGGCGTCGCCGGCGGTGGTGTGGGCGGGGCGGTGCTAATGGTGATCGTTGGTCTCATCCGAAAGGCGATGAGCAAGTCATCCTGACGGCCCCCTAACAACAGATTTCAGTGGACGGCAAAGTTCCCCCGAAATAGTTGACATCTTGGGCTAACGAGCCTGGGGGTGTGATATGGCAAAAGCGGGTCCGCGCAATGTTGCGAGTCGCGGCGAGCCAGTCGAGGCTATAGCCTCAGTCCGCCAACTCGATCAGAACAGGCTGATGGTCCGACGCCTGAGATTGCATATCCACGGTGACCGCGCGAACGCGTGATGCCAGATCGTCGGTCACGAAAATAAAATCGCAGCAGTAGGGGTGCTCCGCCCAGCCGTTCTCGTACCGTCCGACGGTATGTGCGTGCGGCTTTTTCGGGTGCGCGATCACCCAGGCGTCCATAAGGCGCGGCACGGCCGCGCCGAATGCTGAGGTCATGCGCTCATGCTCGGGCGCGTCCGGCTTGAAGTTGAAATCGCCGGTGAGGATGGTAGACGCGGGGCGCGGCAGCGCCGCGAAAGGCTCGCCCGGATCTCCGGACGGTTGCGGGAACACGGCGTGCCCGCAGGCTTCTTCGTGCAGGCGCCGCAGCGCCTCGACCTGCCCCATCCGCTGCATCGCCGAGTAATACTCCAGGTGGGTGGTCATCACCCGCAGCGGACCCCACCGGGCCTGCACGACCACCTCAACGGCAATGCGCTGCATGCTCGGCACTTTCGGGTCGGGCGGCCAAGGCAGCAGATGACGAAAGACCTGGATCACCGGCAGTCGCGAAAAGATCAGATTGCCGAACCGGCTGCGGCGGCCATGGCCGTCATCCACGTCGGTAGCGATGCCGTAATGCGCGGAATAGCCGGGCAGTGCGCGCGACAGTTCCTCGACCTGGTTCTCGCCGCGGCTTGCCGCCAGACCCGGAAAATTCACTGCTACTTCCTGCAGGCACAGCACGTCGAACTCGGAGATCTCGCAGGCGGTACGCGCAATCCGGGCCAGATCGACCTTGAGGTCGATGCCACGGCCCCATTGGATGTTCCAAGTAATGAGTTTCATGGTTCCCGCCTCGGTGGATTATCCCATCGGGCGAAGGCGCGGAAACACGGGGGTGGAAAAACAAAAACCCCGCTTGCGCGGGGTTTTGCCATCGTAAATCGGATCGCGGAGATTCAGACCGGAAGCGGGTCTTCCTCGTATTCCGGGCGTCCTTGCGGTTTGGTTTCCGCCGGCTTCACCGGTTTTACCTGCTTCTCGGCCTCTCTTTTTTGCTTTTCTTCTTCGGCCAGCTTTGCCCAGTACAGGGCTTCGAACTCAAGGCACATGGTGCACCTCCTTCGTCGGAGTAGAGAGTCACGCAGTTCATGATGCTTTTATTCTTGGCCGCATGCTAGCGCCATCGCCGGACCGAATCAACCGCAATCTGCGCGATTATTGCGGCACCGCAGCAAGCTCCTCCTGCGCTTTCGCCATTGCATCGAGGATGGCCTCCGGCGGTTGCGCACCGGAAACGGCATAGCGCCGGTTGACAATAAAGAAAGGCACGCCTTCGACGCCGAGCGACCGCGCGTGCTGATCCTGGTCCTCGATGAGCGCTTTGTCCTCGTCGCTGGCGAGGTAGGCACCGATCTCGTTGCGGTTGAAACCGGCGCGCGCGGCGATTTCGGCGAGTGTGTCGTCGCGCGACAGATCAGCGCCTTCGAGGAAATAGGCCTGGAACAACGCCTCCGCCATCGCATCCTGCTTGCCTCGGGAGCCGGCATGATGAATCAGCCGATGTGCATTCAGAGTGTTCGGCTGTACCGCTATCCTGTCGAAGTCGAAGGCGATTCCGACACGGGCGCCGGCATTGGCGACCCTGGCGTAGATTTCCTTCGCACGCTGCGGGCCGCCGAACTTTGTCGCGATGTATTCGGCGCGGGGCATGCCGCTGCGGGGCAATTGCGGATTGAGCTGGAAGGGGTGCCAGCGCACTTGAGGTCGTTCTTCGCCAGGATGATCCTTGCGCCACGCGGCGAGTGCAGATTCGAGGTGGCGCTTGCCGATGAAACACCACGGGCATACCACGTCGGAAATTACATCAATTGAAAGGGCCACAGGAATCCTCTGTGCAGGAATGAGTGCAGTCTATCACCCCATGCCGGGAGACGTGGCGAGTGGTCAGTTGCACACCATTCGTTTCACGGCATTGCCTTCACGCCCATACGAAACGCGACGGTCGAATACGGCGTTGCAGCCGGTCACTCCCGGCGGCAACACCGTCACCAAGCTGGCCGAGGTGCGTTCGTAAGTACACATCAGGTGGAAATTGCGCCGGCTTACCGGCAGGCGCCAGAAAATACGTACTTCGCCTTGCGTGCTCTTGGTGGAATAAGGCTTGACCTTGTGCTTCTGCGAGGGCGGTCCGTCGAACACGGTCACGCCCGTGAGCCGCAGCGGCGGGTCGGTGTAGGCCGCCGTCCAGTCCTCCGATGGCGTGACGGCCAGCTGTCGCACTTCGAGCGAGTCGGGACAGATTACTTCGGCGCGGACGTTGAGTGCGAGAAGAGCGGCTGCAGCGGCAAGAACGAGACGCATGGCGGTTCTTTCAGTCGTCAAAGTGATGCGAGAAATACGAGCAGCGCCTCACGCTCCCGTTTCGGCATGCTGCGGAAGGCGTCGCGCGCTGCTGCGGCTTCGCCGCCGTGCCAGAGAATCGCTTCGACAAAATTGCGCGCGCGGCCGTCGTGCAACAGCATCGCGTTACCATTCACTTTCGCGCTCAGGCCGATGCCCCACAGCGGCGGCGTGCGCCAGTCGCGCGGTCCGGCACGGTAATCGGGCCGGCCGTCGGCGAGTCCTTCGCCCATGTCGTGCAGCAGCAGGTCGGAGTAGGGGCGGATCACCTGGTGGGCAATCTGCGGCAATGCCGGGTAGTCACCGGTGTGTACTTCCGGGACATGGCAAACCGTGCACTGCGCCACCCCGAACAGCGTCTCGCCGCGCGCCACACCGGCATCGTCGAGATTGCGCCGCGCCGGCACGGCGAGCGCACGGATGTAAAAGTTCAGCGACTCGAACGGCCGGTCGGTCTGTTCCGGAATGCCGATTCCCGGACTGTTGTTGCATGCCTTCTGCACCGGCGGGCAATTGGCCTGCGGGAACACGCGCGTGGTGACCCCCATGTCGTTCAGGAATGCGGCGGCGTTCTGCTGTCTGAGCGTGGGCTGCCCGGCTTTCCAGCCGAAGCGCCCCAGCGCCACCACCCGTTTGTCGGCGTCCCAGACGTAGTTCGGACGCCCGTTGAAGCCGAGCGCCGCCTGCCGGCGCGCTATATCGAGCAGTGTTTTCTCCGGGACTGCCTCAAGCAGACCCATTCCGAACACCGGAGGGGCCACTCGCGGCGAGATCAGGATGTCGGCTCCAAGCGGACCGAAAGCGAGCTGGCTGAAGCGCACGTCCGGGAAATGCAAGCGCATTGTGTCGCCGCCCGCGAATTCAACTTCGTGTTCGCGCCAGGCCACCGTGACGCGGCCTTCCGGCGGCACCTTGCCGAGTACGCCCAGTTGCTGGAGCTGGTCGCCGTAATGCGGATGCGGCCTCGGACCGCCGTGTTCGTCTTCACCGGGCAGCGACAGTCTTACCAGCATCGAGACCGATTCATCCTCTTCGTGCTGCGGCGGCCGGCCGCGGCCGTTGCCGGCATGGCAGTCGGTGCAAACCTCGCCGTTCGATGTCGGACCGCGGCCCCAGTTGCCGCCGATGGCGATCGGCACCACCCAGCGTTGGTGGAACTCCGACCTGCCGTTGGCGAACTGCTGAAGCTGTTCGGCGCTGAGCATGGGGCCTGGAGCCGAGTAGGCCTGCTCGGATTGGTCCTGCACCGTGAAAGAGCCGCCCGACAGCGCCGCCAGTTGGAATTCCCCTGCCGCAGCCAGCCAGCCGGCGGCGGCCAGCGCTGCTCCCAGACCTGCGGTCTTGAGAAAATTCCTGGGTTTGTTGCCCATGGCTGTCGCACGCTTCATGTCTCTTACCTATGATCCATGAGTATAGCGCCCGATGCTAGCGCGTTTCGACGTTAGCGCGTGATCATCAGACCGATGCGGAACTGCGTGTGTACGCGCTGGTTGTAATCGATCAGGCTTTCGCCGTAGCCGTTGAAGTACTGCAAATGAAAGTATCTACCCAGGTTGCCGAATGTCGGCTTCTTCAGCGGGTAGGACGCATCCATCTGGCACCTGTACGCTTCGGGGAGCGTGCCCTTGCGAAAGGTCGAGGCGAACTGCCACACTGGAGTTTAGCGGCTGGGCGCAGGCATTTCGTAGCGGTCGTTCACGTTAGTGTTGCCAGTCCGTAAGCGGCGAAACCGATCAGCACCAGGCCGGACAAGCGGTTGATCCAGGCCATGACCTGCGGCTTCATCAGCGCAGCCGACTTGGTGACCAGTGTGGTGAGAATGATCCACCACAGCATCGAGCCCGCGAATACACCGGCGGAGAAAATGACGGACAGCGAGGCCGTGGCCAGCGACGCGACCGATGCGAAGATGCCGGCGAAGAACAGGATGGTCGGCGGATTGGCGAGCGTCAGGCCGTAAGCAGTCGCAAATGCGCGCAGCCCGGAACCGGCGAAGGATTTGCGCGAGTCGGCAGCCGGCCGCGCAAGGGCAATTTTGACGCCGAGCACGATCAGGAGCAGCGATCCGATCAGCTTGATCCAGACGGTGCCGGCCAGCAGCAGCGATGACAAGGCGGTTATGCCGAACGCCGCGATCGCCGCATAGGTGAGGTCCGCGGCCGCGATGCCGGCCCCGAACGTCAGTCCGGCGCGCCGTCCATGGTCCAGCGTGCGATGTATGCACAGCAGGCTCATCGGGCCGACCGGAGCGGCAACCGCGACGCCGATGGCGAGCGATTTCCAGAAAAGCCACGCGTCCATGTTCTGTTCTTTTCGTGCCGGACGTATAGCGCCGCCTTTGGCCCGGCCGCGTCGTTGCAGTATTACGGCTCGATGATCTTGATGCCGGGCGGTACCTTGAACAGGTTCATGTCCGGTTTCTGGTTGGGATCGTATTGGAGAAAGCGCACCGCGTACTTCCGGTCGGCGCTCTGCACTTCGATCTGCAGCGGCAAATTGTCAGGCTTCAGGAACAGCGTTAATTCGCGGTCGTCCAGTTGCATACGGTAGAGCTTGCACTTGATCCCGTCCACGGTCTGCGACGCAAGATCCCTGGCGCCATTGGCCTGGAAGAATTTGAGTTCCGAGCCGAATTCGAGCTGCTTCAGTTTCTCCGACTGCTCGCGTGGAAAGATCGGGAAGTGGACCACGTATTGCGGACCCGGGTCGATCGCATGCTGTCCCTGGCCTTTGGTGCGGTCGATGATCCAGATATTCGGCTCATCCACGATGATCAGTCCGTGCACTTTGGTTTCAGGGTTTGGCACGTCCTCGAAACGCAGAAACGCCTTCCCCAGCAGCCAGACCTTCCTCGGCTGTGTTTCGGGACTGGAAGCGGTGAGATCCGCTGAAACGACGCGATACTCGACAAACAACATGTTGTCGTCGGCCGCATGCGCGCCAAGCGTTAGCGAGGCAAGAACCAGCGTGGTCAGCAGTTTGGTCATGAGTGGCCCCCTGGTGCGAAGTTCGGAGCCGGCAGTCTACACCTCGACAGGGACGGCGATGCGCCGTCCCCCGTTCCCACGCAGCCTATTTCCAATTATCGCCGTCAATGATGACGCCTGACGAGAGCTGCGCTGAAAATCGGTCATCAAGAAACGCGCTCAATTGCGAAGATAATGGAAGGCCGAGGCCCGACGTGCTCTAATACGCGACACGTAGTCCTTTGAATTCACGTTGGGCTCTTCGATCACCAACGAACACTAGGCGCCCATGATCAGAAGCGGCGGGTATGGAGAGCTGTCCCGATGATTGCCAAGGCATTCTGTGTCGTACTACTCGTCAGCATGGAAATGTTCGTCGGCACGCCTTTGTTCGCAGCCGAGCAGGCCGGCCGCCTTCCACGCATTGGGGTGCTATGGCCCGCCCTTGTCGATCAATGGGTCAAAGCCTTCCATGAGGGCTTACGCGAGAACGGCTATATCGATGGTGCGACGGCGGTAGTCGATATCCGCGCAACAGGCGGGAACTTTGAATCAGGGCCCACGTTAGCCGACGAGCTGGTCGCGCTGGATCCTGATGTTATCTACGCCGTTCCCGCCGCGCTGGCAAAGGACGTCGTCGATGCCCAAACGAGGGCCGGGAAGCAGATCCCGATGGTCGTGCTGTCGTATGATCCAGTGAGTGAGGGACTTGTAGCCAGCGCGGCGCGTCCCGGCGCGAGTATTACCGGAATCGCTGGCGTGGCCGCGCCCGGGGACCTTGTGACGAAACATCTGCAGTTGCTCAGGGAGACGCTTCCGCGGCTCAAACGCGTTGCATTCCTGATCGATACGACTTGGTACAAAGAGGTTAGCTTGCAGACAAAGGCAGCTCTGGAGAGGGCGGGACCAAAAATTGGCGTTCGGGTCGATTCGATCGACATGGCAGGTCGTGATGGGCTTGAGCGCGCCCTGTCCGAAGTTGTTCGGAGACGTGTGGACGCGATGATTATCCCGAATACTGCAATTTCCCTCGCCAATCGAAATCGCATCATTGACTTCGCATCCAAGAATCGCTTACCGACAGCATACTGGGAGGAGGTATTTGCATACGAAGGAGGCCTGATGTCATATGGAATGTCGATCGCCGAGAGGTATCGCAGCGCCGCTCGCGTCGTAGCGAAGATCCTCCACGGCGCCAAGCCGGCGGACATTCCCGTGGATTACAGCATGCGCTTCCGCCTTGTGGTCAACTTGCAGACCGCGAAGGCTCTCCGGCTTCCGATTCCGCAATCGGTGCTGATACAAGCGGATGAAGTGATCAAGTAATTCAATTGGCGCCGCACTTCGTTATTGGCCAGCACATTCGTAACGTTTGCGCATCGGGCACGAAGTAATGATGATCCTATCCGCCAACACCGCCCAGCAACCGGTTGAACCGGAGCCGTGCAAGCGCTGCATCGCTTGCATTTACGGCCGGGTGAACCGAGGAGTTGGATAGACAAGTCATGTTGTCATTGCTGCGCTCGTATGTTCTGATTGTTGCGATGGCTTGCTACGCCGCGCTTTGTCCAGGGCAGTCGGCACCAAGCGTTTTTCCCACTGAGACTGACACCATCCACGTCGGCGGAAAAGTCGCCCTTGCGGAGATTCAGGGTGACATATTCAGGAAGGAAGCCAACGGTGAGCTTGTAGCAATAGCGAGTGGCTCCACGGTCGAACCGGGGGACATCATTCTCGTAACAATGGGCGCATCATTTTCAATCGGCCGCACCAGATTTGGCCCCGAAAATCACGGTGATCGTTGGGTGCAGTTTCAGTAGGTTCCTCGCGGTGTGCCGGTGACCAGCTCCGGGTAAATATCCCCAGGGAAAGCCGGGGCATATTTACAGATCAATCGGCCAGCTAATCCCCGCCGTCACACCCCCATCCACGCGGATCGTCTGCCCTGTAACGAACACGGCAGCGGGCGATGCAAGGAAAACCGCCGCGCCGACCAGGTCTTTCACGTCACCGAGCTTGCCAAGAGGCGTGACCGATTTGGCCCAGGCGCTCATTTTTTCCTGCGCCCACAACTTTTTCGACAGGTCGGTGGGAAAGAAACCCGGCGCAATGGAATTCACGCGGACCCCGTGCTTGCCCCACTCGTTCGCGAGCGCGCGGGTCATCATCAGCACGCCGGCCTTGCTGATCGCGTAAGGTGTGACGCCCGC
>JBOIFZ010000368.1:0-4594 GCA_050741735.1 Burkholderiales bacterium | reverse complement strand
GTGTCCTGTTCCGCTAATTCTTGGGATAAGTCTCGATCCTTCGCAGCCAGTCCTATGATCTATTTGACAGCAATCCATCATCGATTGGAAAACCCGCGAAATCGGTGTCAGGCAAGGCGCGAGTCCTTGACAGTGGCGGGGGCCGGTGGAACGTGGAGCAGGGCCCCCGCTTGCGGGGATGCGACCGTGCAACCCGCCAATAGCGTGTCGACCACCGGCCTAACGCGTGTCTCCGCGGTCAGATCCCCAGAGGGGCCCTTCTTCCGCGCTCCGACACGCACGGCGAGGACTCGTAACACCGCATGGCGCCGATTCTCGCCGGGTTTTCGGCCACGAATTAGCGGATCAGGACACTGAATGCCGCGCGCACTCGGTCTTGTCTCCTTACTGTTTTTCGCCGGCGCCAGCGTGGTCGTCAGCCTGGCCGTGGGCAGTGTCCCGATTGCGTTCGAGGACACGTTGGCGGCGCTTGCCGGTTCTCTCTCCGGACCGGCGGCCGACATCGTGTGGAAGCTGCGGTTGCCACGAATCCTGGCAGCATTCTCCTGCGGTGGCCTGCTGGCGTTGGCGGGCGTGTTGTTGCAAGTATTGCTGCGCAACCCTCTTGCCGATCCTTATATTTTCGGAGTGTCCGGAGGCGCCGCACTCGGCGTGCTGCTGGCGATGCTGCTGGGGACCGGAACAATGATTCAGACCGGATCCGGGCTGGCCGGTGCGATCGCCGCGTCGGCCCTGGTATTCGGATTGAGCTTCCGTGCCGGAAACTGGAATCCCTATCGTCTGCTGCTTACCGGGGTGGTGGTGGCAGCAGGACTTAACGCGGCCCTCAGCCTGATTCTGGTGCTGGCGCCGCAAACGGCAGTCAAAGGCATGCTGTTCTGGCTGATGGGTGATCTGGGATATGCGGAGCATCCGCTGCCTGCGCTTGTGGTGCTGGTGGCGCTGCTCATTGTCGTCATGCCGCTGGCGCAGGCGATGAACGTGCTTGCGCTTGGCAGGATCAAGGCGCAGTCGCTGGGTGTGGCGGTAACCGGGACCGAAATCCTGCTGTTTGGACTAGCTGCGGTGGCGACGGTTACCGCGGTGCTATTCGGCGGCACCATCGGTTTCGTCGGCCTTATCGTGCCGCATCTCATGCGCATGCTGGGAATGGCCGACCACCGCTGGCTCATGCCGTCGGCGGTCCTGGCCGGCGGCAGTTTTCTCACGATAGCGGACACGATCGCGCGCAGCGCCTGGGCGCCTTTGCAGTTTCCGGTCGGCGTTCTGACCGCACTGCTCGGCGTTCCGGTGCTGCTGTTGCTTCTTGCGGGCAGGGGCAATGCTGCGCGCTGAACGGCTGTCTCTGGGGTACCCCGGACGTACGCTGCTCGAAGGGCTGACGCTGGAATTCCACCCGGGGCAGGTGTGGGCGGTGCTCGGCCGCAATGGCAGCGGCAAGTCCACGCTGCTGCATACGCTTGCTGCTTTGAGGTTCCCGCAGGCCGGCGCGGCGCTGCTCGATGGCGCGCCGCTCGACTCGATGCCGCGGCGCCGGCTGGCACGCAGCATCGGCGTGCTGCTGCAGGAAGAGACGCACGAATTCTGGGGCAGCGTGCGCGACTTCGTGCTGCTCGGCCGCTATCCGCATGCACTCAGCCCTTTCGGCTGGCACACGGACGACGAGGACGTGGCGCGTGCCGAGATCGAGTCCCTGCATCTGGCCGGCCTGGCCGACCGGGCATTCGCAACGCTTTCCGGCGGCGAGCGCCAGCGCGCGCGGGCGGCGGCATTGTTTACCCAACGGCCGCTCGCGTACCTGCTGGACGAACCGCTGCAACATCTCGATTTGCCGCATCAGGTGGCAGTGCTCGAGCGCTTGGCGCATGAGGCCCGCGAGCACGGCGCGGTGGTGGTAATGGTGGTACACGACCTGCTGTTCGCAAGCCGCTACTGCGACCGGTTCCTGCTGATGTACGGCGACGGGCGCTTCGCGCACGGCGGCGCGCAGGAAGTGCTGGACGCCGGCCATCTTGGCGAGCTGTACGGCTTCGCGCTAGATGCGGTGGAGGCGGGCCGTGACCGGTTGTTCCTGCCGCGCCGTTCTTAAGGATACACGCCGCATGTATAATCGCCGATTTTACCCAGTACCAACTTCCCCCGATACTTGATGATTCGGAAACTGCTTCGCCGGGTGTTCTCCGGCCAGTCATCACATTCCGCAGAGCCGCAGGTCGTTCCGTGCAGCAAACACGGCGTTACACGGGACAGTATCAGTTCCAGCGCACGCCGCGTCATCAGCACCTTGCAGGAAAAGGGCTTCGCCGCCTACGTCGTCGGCGGCGCGGTGCGCGACCTGCTGCTCGGGCTCATACCCAAGGATTTCGACGTCGCCACCAGCGCCACGCCCGAGCAGGTACGCAGCGCCTTCCGGCGCTCGCGCATCATCGGGCGGCGTTTCCGGCTGGTGCACGTCATGTTCGGCAATGACACGGTGGAGGTTTCCACCTTCCGCGCCAGGCAGGGCAACGACCCGGACGAGCAGGTGGCGGACGAACACGGGCGCATCCTGCGCGATAACGTGTTCGGCACACAGGAAGAAGATGCCACCCGCCGCGATTTCACCATCAACGCGCTGTTCTACGATCCGACCAGCGAAGAGGTTCACGACTTCTGCGGCGGCCTGGGCGACCTCAAGGCCCGCCGGCTGCGGATGATCGGTGATCCGGAACAGCGCTACCGAGAGGACCCGGTGCGCATGCTGCGCGCGGTGCGGCTTGCCGCCAAGCTCGGCCTGAAAATAGAAGCCAAGACTCGCGAGCCGATCAAGCAACTGGCGCCCTTGCTCGCCAACGTGCCCTCCTCGAGGCTGTTCGAGGAAATGATGAAGCTGCTGTTCTCCGGCCACGCAACGGCCTGCCTTCTGCAGCTTCGCCACGAGGGCCTGCATCACGGCCTGTTGCCGATGCTCGATGTGATCCTGGAGCAACCGATGGGCGAGCGCTTCGTGATGATGGCGCTGCAGCGGACCGACGAGCGCATTCGCGACGACCAGCCAGTGTCTCCCGGTTTCCTGTTCGCGGCACTGTTGTGGCACGAAGTGCTGGCGGCATGGAAGCTGGCGCAGGCGGAGGGCCTGAAATCGATGCCGGCGTTGTTCACGGCGATGGATCACGTGATCCACGTGCAGGCGGAAAAACTCTCGATCCCGCGCCGCTTCGGAACCGACATGAAAGAGATCTGGGCCTTGCAGCCGCGCTTCCTTGGCCGTTCCGGCCGGCGACCCTACAGCGTGCTCGCCCACCCGCGCTTTCGCGCCGGCTATGATTTTCTCGTGCTTCGCTGCGACAGCGGCGAAGTGGATGCCGAAGTCGCCGAGTGGTGGGGAAACTTCCAGAATGCCGACGAAGAAACGCGTAAGCAGATGCTGCTTCCTGACCGCACTCCGCGCCGGCGCCGGCGGCGTCGCAAGCCTGGCGGCGGCAATCCTCCGGTCAGCAATCCTGTTCCCGTGCCGGCGGAATCCTGATGACCGGGAATGAACCGGCGGCGATTGCCTTTATCGGCCTGGGCAGCAATCTCGCCGATCCCCTGGTACAGGTAAGGCAGGCGCTCATAGAACTGGAATCGATTCCCGGTACACGGGTAACCGCGCGCTCATCCTTGTATCGCACGTCCCCGGTGGGTTATCTGGAACAACCCGATTTCATCAACGCAGTCGCGTCGGTGCAAACCACGCTCAAGCCGCAGGCGTTGCTTGCCGCGCTTCTTGCCATCGAGAATCGCCACGGGCGCAGGCGCACGATGCGCAATGCGCCGCGCACGCTCGACCTCGACCTGCTGCTTTATGGAGAAGAGGTCTTCGACCAGGACGGCCTGACGCTGCCGCACCCGCGGCTGCACGAACGCGCTTTCGTGCTGGCGCCGCTAGCCGAAATCGCCCCCGGGGCAATGGTTCCGGGATTGGGACGGTTGCAGGATCTGCTGGCGCGGGTGGATTGCAACGGAGTGAGCAGAATCGATGCTGCCTGAGAAATACCGCTACATCGTGGTCGAAGGTCCGATCGGCGCCGGCAAGACCAGCCTGGCGCGGCGGTTGTCGGAACATGCAGGCAATAGTTTGCTGCTCGAAGATCCGGATTCGAATCCCTTCCTCGCCCGTTTCTATGAAGACCAGCGGCGCTATGCGCTGGCCACGCAACTGTTCTTCCTGTTCCAGCGGGCGCAACAGGTCGCGGGCCTGAAGCAGATCGATTTGTTCGATCGCGGCACGGTCGCCGATTTCATCCTCGACAAGGACCCGTTGTTCGCCAGCCTGACGCTCTCCGACGACGAATTGCATCTCTACCAGCAGATCTACGGCCACCTGTCGCCGCAGGCGCCCACGCCGGACCTGGTGATCTACCTGCAGGCATCGCCTAAGAAACTGTTCGCGCGGGTACGCAAGCGCGCGGTTGCCTACGAACGCAACATCTCGGAGCAATACCTCAGCCGGCTTGCCGATGCCTACCGCCGCTTCTTCAACCGGTTCTCCGCCGCACCGCTGCTGATCGTCAACAGCGACCATTTGAATTTTGTTGATGACGCGAACGATTTTGATTTATTGTTGCGCCGC
>JBOIFZ010000367.1:0-2359 GCA_050741735.1 Burkholderiales bacterium | reverse complement strand
ACCGCCATTCCGTGGCTGGTATCGAAGACCGGGGTGAAGGTTCCGAACTACACGCCGGTGAACTTGGCCGACCGGGTCACCGGATTGCACGCCGTATACGCGGTGACCGCGGCGCTGTTCCACCGCGAGCGCAGCGGCCTCGGGCAGTCGGTGGAAGTGCCGATGTTCGAGAGCCTTGCGCACTTCGTGCTCGGTGATCACTCCGCCGGGTTGACTTTCGATCCACCCGCGGGCGACACCGGCTACGCCCGGCTGCTCGCGCGCCGCCCCTACCCCACCAGCGACGGGCATCTTTGCGTGCTGGTGTACAACGACAAGCAATGGCAGCGCTTCACCGATGCCATCGGCCGGCCGGAGATCATGCAGGATGCGCGCTTAGCCACCCAGGCCAGTCGCGCCAGGCACATATCCGCGATCTACGCGTTCCTTGCGGAACTGTTCCTGACGCGCACCACTTCCGAGTGGATCGAATTGCTGGAGAAGGCCGATATCCCGGTGGCAAGATTGAACTCGGTCGAGGATCTCGTCGCCGATCCGCATCTCGCTGCGACCGGATTCTTCACCATGGAAGCGCACCCCAGCGAAGGTACCGTTCGCACCATGCGCACCCCCACCGACTGGTCCGAATCGCAGCCCGGCGCACAACGGCCCGCACCGCGATTGGGCGAACATTCTGCGGAAGTGCTGCGCGGAGCCGGTTACAGCGATGCCGAGATCAGCGAGTTGGCGAAACGTGCCGTAACGTTCCTGGGGTAATCAAAATGTCCGGTTTCCGTTCACTGTTTACCGATCACCCGGCTTCGTCACCTCGCGCCTCACGCCTGACGCTGCTGGGTTGAGAACGGTATTTTCCCTTCACCCTTCACGCATTCACCCTTCACTGACGTTCATGGATTTTTCCTTTACCTCTGACCAACTGGCCATCAGGGAAGCGATCGCGAAGTTGTGCGCGCGCTTCGATGCGCAGTACTGGCTGGAGCGGGATCGCCACGGCGGTTTTCCAGAGGATTTCTACCGCGCCGTCGCCGAATCCGGCTGGCTCGGCATCGCCATGCCGCAGCAGTACGGCGGCGCGGGGCTGGGGATCACGGAGGCGGCTCTGATGATGCAGGCCGTGGCCGAGTCCGGCGCCGGGTTCTCCGGCGCGTCCGCATTGCACATGAACATCTTCGGGCTGAATCCCGTCGTCGTATTCGGCACCGACGAACAGAAACAGCGCTGGCTGCCGGCGCTGATCCGGGGCGAGGAGAAAGCCTGCTTCGCGGTGACCGAGCCGGATGCCGGCCTCAACACAGCGAGCATCGCAACATCGGCGCGGCGCGATGGCGAGCACTACATCCTGCGCGGCCAGAAAATCTGGATCTCGACCGCGCAGGTGGCGGACATGATGCTGGTACTTGCGCGCACCGCCGCCGCGCAAGCCGGCGGCAAGCCCACCGACGGCCTGTCGCTGTTCTATACCGATCTTGACCGGCGCTACGTCGAAGTGCGGGAAATCGAAAAAATGGGCCGAAGCGCGGTGGACTCGAACATGCTGTTCATCGAGGAGTTGCCGGTGAAGGTGCAGGACCGCATCGGCGAGGACGGCAATGGCTTCGACTACATCCTGCACGGGCTCAACCCCGAACGCATCCTTATCGCCGCCGAGGCGATCGGCCTCGGGCGCGCGGCACTCGCGCGCGCGGTCGCCTACGCCAACGAGCGGGTGGTTTTCGACCGGCCGATCGGACAGAACCAGGCGATCCAGCATCCGCTGGCCCGATGCTGGATGGAACTCGAGGCGGCGAACCTGATGGTGTTCAAGGCGGCAGCGTTGTACGACAAAGGCGAACCCTGCGGTGCCGAGTCGAATGCCGCCAAGTATCTCGCGGCCGAGGCCTGCTTCCGCAGCTGTGAACAGGCGCTGCTGACGCACGGCGGCATGGGCTACGCCAAGGAATATCACATCGAGCGCTACCTGCGCGAAGCGATGATTCCGCGCCTCGCGCCGGTCAGCCCTCAGCTCATCCTGTGCTTCATCGCCGAG
This sequence comes from Burkholderiales bacterium, assembly GCA_050741735.1. Lineage (GTDB taxonomy): Bacteria > Pseudomonadota > Gammaproteobacteria > Burkholderiales > JACQAP01 > JACQAP01. The sequence goes on along the minus strand of JBOIFZ010000367.1, from coordinate 333 downwards.
AAGGTGCTTGGCTTGCCGAAATCGTACTGAAGACCGGTTGAAACGAAAGTACCCGGCACCAGTCCGCGTTGGGCGACTGAAGAATAACGGGAAAGAATTAACAAAATCCTCGGCGGATCGGCGAGCCGTCTTCCTGCCCCGAGAATCGAATCAGGCTCGATCGGCCATCCCGCCGTATTCGAGCTATCGCTCGCCGCGCCGCCCCATCGTCCTGCGGCTCTTGTTCCTGGCCGGAGATGCGTTTGCGCCATGCATGGGTGCTTGACGCCGCCCTCCCGGACGCCGGTCCCTTTGTGGCGCGCCGGGGTTCTTGACGGTCGCCAGTTTTTTCAC
>JBOIFZ010000366.1:0-9091 GCA_050741735.1 Burkholderiales bacterium | reverse complement strand
TTTCTCGCGGCTCGATCTGGTGACGCGCGAAGAATTCGATGTGCAGCAGGAAGTGCTCCGCCATACTCGCGAGAAGCTGCAACAGATGGAGGCGCGGGTTGCGGAGCTGGAAGCGAGAATCGAAAAGAAGCGTGAGGGGTGAGGGGTGAGGAGCAACGCGACTGCGCGAAAGATCCGCCTTCGGCAGCGTAATCGTGCTGCGGGTTTTTCAACTCATACCTTAGGCTCGAGTTCCCGGGTCTGTTTTTGGCATTTCCTCACCCCTCACCCCTCACCCCTCACGCCCCACCCCTTCTAACGTGTCCCTTGCCGTCCTTTACAGCAGGGCGCTGGCCGGCATGGAAGCGCCGCCGGTCACCGTGGAGGTTCATCTCGCCAACGGACTGCCGAATTTCACCATCGTCGGGTTGCCCGAGGTCGAAGTAAAAGAGAGCAAGGACCGGGTGCGCTCCGCCCTGCTCAACTGCCGTTTCGAATTTCCCGCCCGCCGCATTACCGTCAATCTCGCGCCCGCAGACCTGCCCAAGGAAAGCGGCCGCTTCGATCTGCCGATCGCACTCGGCATTCTCGCGGCCTCCGCGCAAATTCCCGCCAACAGGCTCGGCGAGTATGAATTCGCGGGGGAGCTTGCATTGACCGGTGAACTGCGTCCCATCAGGGGCGCGCTGGCCATGACCTACAACGCGCATCGTTCCGGCCGCGCCTTCGTGCTGCCGGTGGAGAGCGCAACGGAAGCATCGCTGGTGCGCGACGCGCTGGTCTATCCGGCTGCCACACTGTTGCAGGTGTGCGCACACCTTGCCGGGCGCGAGATCCTGCAGCGTGCCGTCGTTCCGCCGCCGTCGCCGGCTGCGGCCTTTCCGGACCTGGCGGAAGTCAAGGGCCAGGGGCCGGCCAAACGGGCGCTCGAAGTCGCCGCTGCCGGCGGCCATAGCGTGCTCATGGTTGGCCCGCCGGGCACCGGTAAAACCATGCTCGCCGAGCGTTTTGCCGGCATTTTGCCGCCGATGACCGAGGAGGAGGCGCTGGCCTCCGCGGCGCTGCAATCGCTTGGCAGCCAGGGCTTCGACGTGCGCAACTGGAAGCGCCGTCCTTATCGCGCGCCGCACCACACCGCCTCGGCGGTGGCGCTGGTTGGCGGTGGCAGCAATCCGCGCCCGGGAGAGATCTCGATGGCGATGCACGGCGTGCTATTCCTGGACGAGCTGCCCGAGTTCGGCCGCGATGTACTGGAAGTACTGCGCGAGCCGCTCGAATCCGGAAAGATCAGCGTGTCGCGCGCCGCACGCCAGGCCGAATTTCCGGCGCGCTTTCAATTGATCGCGGCGATGAATCCCTGTCCATGCGGTTTCCTCGGTCACTACAGCGGCAAGTGCCGCTGCACGCCGGACCAGGTCACGCGTTATCGCCGCCGCATCTCCGGGCCGCTGATCGATCGAATCGACCTGCATATCGAAGTACCGGCGGTTCCGGAACAGGAGATCGCTTCGCGCCAGCCCGGCGAGCCGAGCGCCGCGGTGCGCGAGCGGGTCAGCGCCGCGCGCGAAATTCAACAGCAGCGCCAGCGCAAGGCGAACGCGTTGCTGTCGGTGAAGGAAATCGACAGCCACTGCAGAGCGGAACCAAAGGGCGAGCAGTTGGCGCGCCAGGCGATCTCCCGACTGGGGTTGTCGGCGCGCGCCTACCACCGGATTCTGAAAGTGGCGCGCACCATCGCCGATCTTGCAGGGACGGCTACGATCTCCGCGGCGCACGTGGCCGAAGCGGTGCAGTATCGTCGCTTCGAGCGTATCTGAACATCAATCACAGAGACACAGAGGCACAGAGTTGAACCAAATGACTAAAGACGAAAAGTTTGGAGCTGCATTTGGATTCCGCTTTCTTTGTGTGCCTTCGCGTCGAACACGTTTCAATTCTGACTTTCTCCGTGCCTCTGTGTCTCTATGGTGAAATCGGTCGATGAATGAACTGAAAAGCTGGCAGGAAGAGAAGAGTTCCGCGTACTTGTACCGCGTTGTCGCGGAGCAGGAGGCCGGCACGGCGCGCCATGGACTGTTTCTTGAACTGGCGCGCGAAGCGGAGAAGCAGGCCGGAATCTGGGAACAGAAGATCCGCGAAGCCGGCGGCGTGGTCCGGCAGCGCTTCAGTCCGGACTTGCGTACCCGCATCGTCGCCGCACTGGTCAGAAAAATGGGGCCGCGGCCCTTGCGATCGGTGCTGGCGGCGATGAAGGTGCGCGGCATGTCGCTGTATGCCGGCGCCGATCCCCGTCACTACGTTCCGGATTCCACTGCCGGGATGGAGCGCCGCCACCGGGGGCTGGCGAGCGGCGGAAATCTGCGAGCCGCGGTTTTCGGTGTAAATGACGGGCTGGTCTCGAACGCGAGCCTGATTTTCGGCGTCGCGGGCGCAACTTCCGACGGCAGAATGATTCTTCTATCCGGAATTGCCGGACTGCTTGCCGGAGCGTTCTCGATGGCGGCGGGCGAGTACGTGTCGGTGCGCTCGCAGCGCGAAATGTACGAGTATCAGATCGGCTTGGAGCGAGACGAACTCGCCCAATACCCGGAAGAAGAAGCCTCCGAGCTGGCGCTTATCTACGTGGCGCGCGGCATTCCCGAGGATGAGGCCAGACGGATGGCCAACGTCATTCTGGTGGACCCATCCAGGGCGCTGGACACGCTCGCGAGGGAAGAGCTCGGCCTCAATCCCGACGAGCTGGGTTCGCCCTGGGGTGCGGCGGGATTCTCGTTTTTCTCGTTTGCGGCCGGCGCCCTGCTGCCATTGCTGCCTTTCCTGTGGAGTTCCGGCGCGGGGAGTCTGGCTGTTTCGGTCGGGGTGACTGCGGCGTCGCTGTTCGCGGTCGGCGCGGCGCTGTCACTATTCACCGGCCGGCAGGCGCTGCGCGGCGGACTGCGCATGCTCACGATCGGCGGTGGCGCTGGACTGCTGACGTTCCTCATAGGGCGACTTCTCGGGGTAAGTCTGGGCTAGGATTGACACCAGCCCGTCAAACCGCTAACGTTGCCTTCGCGCCGATTTGATTCTCAGCTTGCGGGCGCTTAACAAATACCGCTAAAGCGTGGAACGAAAACCCGTCCCACTCAAGCGGACGGGTTTTTTTTCGGAATCGAAATGCCAAACCAGCGCATACATCTGCTGCACAGCCTGCTCAAGGAACGAATTCTCATCCTCGATGGCGCCATGGGCACTATGATCCAGGGCCACAAACTGGACGCCCACCACTATCACGGCGACCGTTTCCAGGCGCATCACTGCGACCAGAAGGGCAACAACGACCTGCTGACCCTGACCCAACCGCAGATCATTCGCGGAATCCATGCGGCCTATCTTGAAGCGGGCGCGGACCTGATCGAGACCAACACGTTCAACTCGAACGCGGTGTCGATGGCCGACTACGGTATGACCCACCTGGCGTACGAGTTGAACAGCGCAGGGGCGCGGCTGGCGCGGTCCGCTGCCGACGAGTTCACCAGAAATAATCCCGCCAAGCCGCGCTTCGTCGTCGGCGTGCTTGGGCCCACCAGCCGCACCGCGTCGATCTCGCCGGACGTGAACGATCCGGGATGTCGCAACGTCTCCTTCGACGAACTGGTGGCCTGTTACGGCGAATGCGTGAGGGGGTTGCTCGACGGGGGCGTGGACATGCTGATGGCCGAGACGGTGTTCGACACGCTCAACTGCAAGGCCGCGCTGTTCGCAATCGACGACTACTTCGTGCGCAATGGCGTGCACGCGCCGGTCATGGTGTCCGGCACCATCACCGATGCTAGCGGCCGCACGCTTTCCGGCCAGACCACAGAGGCATTCTGGAACTCCATTTCTCACGCGCGGCCGTTCTCGGTCGGGCTGAACTGCGCGCTGGGCGCCAAGGACCTGCGGCCCTACATCGAGGAATTGTCTAAGGTCGCCGATGTGCACACCAGCCTGCACCCGAACGCCGGGCTGCCGAATGCTTTCGGCGAGTACGACGAAACGCCGGAGTACACCGCTTCGTTCCTCGGGGAATTCGCGCAAAGCGGGTTCCTGAACATCGCCGGCGGTTGCTGCGGCACCACGCCGGCGCACATCAAGGCGGTCGTCGAGGCACTCAGGGACGTGGCGCCGCGCAAGGTACCCGTTATCGACAAGAAACTGCGCCTTTCCGGGCTGGAACCGCTCAACATTTCCGACGACTCGCTGTTCGTGAATGTCGGCGAACGTACCAACGTCACCGGCTCGAAAGCCTTCGCCCGCCTGATCCTCTCCGGCAACTATACCGAGGCGCTCTCGGTGGCGCGCAGCCAGGTCGAGAACGGCGCGCAGATGATCGACCTCAACATGGACGAGGCGATGCTGGATTCGAAGAAGGCGATGGTGACTTTCCTCAATCTAGTCGGCTCCGAACCGGATATCTCGCGCGTGCCGGTCATGATCGATTCGTCCAAATGGGATGTGATCGAGGCCGGCCTCAAGTGCGTGCAGGGCAAGTGCGTGGTGAACTCGATCAGCATGAAGGAGGGCGAGGCCGAGTTCATCCGCCAGGCGCGCCTGGTGCGGCGCTACGGCGCAGCGGCGGTCGTCATGGCCTTCGACGAGAAAGGCCAGGCTGATACGCTGGCGCGGCGCATCGAGATCTGCACCCGCGCCTACCATCTGCTGGTGAAGGAAGTGGGGTTCCCGGTTGAGGACATCATATTCGACCCGAACATCTTCGCCGTGGCCACCGGGATCGAGGAACACAACAACTACGCTATCGACTACATCGAAGCCACGCGCGCGATCCGCAAGGCGCTGCCGCACGCAAAAATAAGCGGCGGGGTGTCGAACATCTCGTTCTCGTTCCGCGGCAACGACCCGATGCGCGAGGCAATCCACACCGCGTTCCTGTACCACGCCATCAGGGCCGGCATGACCATGGGCATCGTCAACGCCGGCCAGCTCGGGGTGTACGAGGAGATTCCCAGGGATCTGCTGGAGCGGGTCGAGGACGTGTTGTTCAACCGCAGGCCCGATTCCACCGAGCGCCTGGTCGAGTTCGCCGAGAGCTACAAGGCCGAAGCGAAGGTTTCGATCGAGGACCTGTCGTGGCGCAAAGGCACTGTGAGCAGCCGCATCACGCACGCGCTGGTGCGAGGCATCAACACCCATATCGTCGAGGACACCGAGGAGGCGCGCAAACAATTCGAATATCCGATCCAGGTGATCGAAGGCCCGCTGATGGACGGCATGAACGTGGTCGGCGACCTGTTCGGCGCGGGCAAGATGTTCCTGCCGCAGGTGGTCAAAAGCGCGCGGGTGATGAAGGAGGCGGTCGCTCACCTGATTCCCTATATCGAGGCGGAAAAGGCCAGGTCCGGCACCGGCAGACAGAGCAAGGGCAAGATCGTGATCGCCACGGTCAAGGGCGACGTGCACGACATCGGCAAGAACATCGTTTCGGTGGTGCTCCAGTGCAACAACTTCGACGTGGTTAACCTCGGCGTCATGGTGCCGGCGGAGAAAATACTCAAGACCGCGCGCGACGAGAACGCCGACATCATCGGGCTCTCCGGCCTGATTACGCCGTCTCTGGAGGAAATGGCGCACGTGGCCAAAGAGATGGAGCGCCAGGGCTTCAAGGTGCCGCTGCTGATCGGCGGCGCCACCACTTCGCGGGTGCACACCGCGGTGAAAATCGAGCCGAATTATTCGGGCCCGACGGTATGGGTTCCGGACGCTTCGCGCTCGGTCGGCGTGTGCACGAGCCTCATCTCGAACGAGATTCGCGATGATTACGTGCGCAGGATCAAGGAAGAGGCGGAAAAAACCCGCACCCAGCACAAGGGCAAAAAAGGCCAGGGGCCACACTACCCGATCGCGGAAGCCCGCAAGCACGGCTTGCAGACCGACTGGAAAGCTTACGCCCCGCCCGTGCCCGCCTTTACCGGCCTGAAGGCGTTCCGCGACTATCCTATCGAGGAAATCGCGAAAGTGATCGACTGGACGCCGTTCTTCCAGACCTGGGAGCTGGCGGGCCGCTATCCGAAGATTCTGCAGGACCAGATCGTCGGCGAAGCGGCGCGCAATCTGTTCGATGACGCCCAGAGGATGCTCGCACTCATCATCTCCGAGAAATGGCTCGGCGCAGCCGCGGTGATCGGACTGTTCCCGGCCAACCGTGTCGGCGACGACGTCGAAATCTATGCCGACGAGACGCGTGCCAGCGCCGCCGCGACGTTTCACTTCCTGCGGCAGCAGATGGTGAAGCCGCTGGACAAACCCAACCACTGCCTGGCCGATCTCATTGCGCCCAGGGACTCCGGCGTGCGCGACTACGTCGGCGCCTTTGCGGTGACCGCCGGCATCGGCATCAATGAAAGAGTTGCGGAATATGAGCACAAGCACGACGACTACAACGCCATCATGCTCAAGGCGCTGGCGGACCGACTGGCGGAGGGTTTCGCCGAGCTGATGCATCAACGCGTGCGCCGCGAATTCTGGGGTTACGCCGCCGGAGAGAACTTCGGCGTCGACGACCTGATCGCCGAGAAGTACCGCGGGATCCGTCCTGCACCGGGTTATCCGGCCTGCCCGGATCATACGGAAAAAGGCCCGTTGTTCGAACTGCTCGACGCGCCGGCAAACGCCGGCATCACGCTCACGGAGTCCTACGCCATGCTGCCGACTGCGGCGGTAAGCGGTTTTTATTTCTCGCACCCCGAGTCGCAGTACTTCGCGGTTGCGAAGATCGATCGCGATCAGGTCGAGGACTATGCGCGCCGCAAAGCCATGAACTTGCAGGAGGTCGAGAGGTGGCTTGCGCCCAATCTGGCCTACCAACCCGGCGCGGTTCTGGCTGCCTGACGGGCGGGGCGCGAACTTCGCGCCGCCGCCTTGCTCCAATCCCGGTGTAACATCCTCCAGGATCGGAATTGCGCAAATGGCGGCCGACACTCAACACGCAGCAGTTGCAGTCCTTCGCCGGTTGGCGGCAGTGTGCCTTGCCGCCATCGCGCTTTCCGCAACCGAGGCTTCGGCGCAGCGTCTGCACAGGTACACCGTCGCTATCAATCCGGAACTCACGACCCTGAACGTGCGCGCGTGCTTCGATGGCGCGCCGCCGCCCTATCTGGTGGCCGAATCGTTGGACGCGCCCCTGGCGTTGACGGAAGCGAGGGTGGAGAGCACCCGCCGCCAGATCGAACCGAGCGGCTCGATCAGCCTCAAAACCGTCCCCGAAGGAGGCTGCATCCTCTATGCGGCCGACGTCTCGCGGCCCATCAAACAACACGACCGCACCGGCGGGAAAATCCAGCACGTCGGCGCGGATCTGCTGACTTCGGTTGGGTTATGGCTGTGGCGGCCGGACACTCTCGGCCCCGACGAAGACATCGAGATCACTTTCCTGCTTCCCGAGGGCATTTCGGTTTCGGCGCCGTGGAGACCTGTGGCCACCACGCCCGAGCGTGCCGTGTTCCGCATCGGTCGCGGGCCTTGGGACTGGCCGGCGTCGGTGGCGTTCGGTCGCTTCAAGGAGCGCGAAGTGCGTGTCGGAGGCGCGCGCTTGCGGCTGTCGGTGCTGGACGGATCGCCGGCTCCGGATTTCGAGCAGATGCAGTCATGGATCGCCGACGCGGCGCAAGCTGTGGCCGACCTTTACGGGAAATTCCCGCTGCCGCAGGCGCAGATCCTGATCGTTCCCGGCGCGCGCGGCCCCGAGCCGACGCCGTGGGCTTACGTCGTTCGCGGCGGCAGTCCGGCGGCGCATTTTTTCATCAACCAGCGGCGGCCGATCCGGGAGTTCTATGACGACTGGACCGCGGTGCACGAACTGTCGCACCTGCTCCTCCCGTATGTCGGTTCCGAAGATGCGTGGGTCTCGGAGGGCGTGGCGACTTACTACCAGAACGTGCTGCGCGCGCGCGGCGGCAGGATGACTGCGCTCGAAGCCTGGCAGCGCCTGCACGCGGGCTTCCTGCGCGGCATGGACAGCGCACCCGGAATGACGCTGGCCCAGGCGACCGAGAGCATGTACCGCGGCGGCACACACATGCGCGTTTACTGGGAAGGCGCGGCGATGATACTTGTCGCCGATGTGCGGCTGCGCCAGATTTCCGCCGGAAAGCAATCCATGGACACGGCGCTCGCGGCGCTCAACGAATGCTGCAGTTCCACGGAGCGCGCCTGGAGCGGGCGCGAGTTGTTCGATAAGCTCGACGAGATCACCGGAACCACGGTGTTTCGCGAGCTCTACGACCAGCACGTGGCCTCGAAGGATTTCCCCGACCTGACGCAGGCCTATCGGTCGCTCGGCATCACTGCCAGAGGCGCCGGCATCGAACTCGCTCCGGAGGGCAGGGAGAAGAAGCTGCGCGACGCGATCATGGAAATCGGAACGCTGGTGATCAGCGAAGTTCCCAACCTGTGAAGGATTGCCGTGACTGAAGTCCTGGTCGTTTACCTGCATTTCGCGGCGATGATCCTGATCGCGGTGTCTCTCGCGATCGAGTGTTTAATCTGTGTTCCCGGACTGGCACAGGAAAGAGTAAAGCTGCTTGCACGCATTGATCTTCTCTACATGATCGCGGCGGTGCTTGCTCTCGCTACTGGAGTAGCGCGACTTGTCTGGTTCGGCAAGGGCGCCGGTTTTTACCTTCACAACCCCGTTTTCTACATCAAGTTGGCGATGTTCGTCGCCATTGGATTGATTTCCGTTCCCCCCACCTTGCAGTATCTGCGCTGGATGCGCATGCTCAAGACCGGCACTGGTGCGGCGGCGGCGGACTTCGAAGTGCTGCGCACGCGCCGCTACGTACTCGCTGAACTTGTCCTGTTCGCTTTCATTCCCTTGCTGGCGGTGCTGATGGCGCGCGGCATCGGTATTTAGCTTCCCTAGGTCCCCGCCAATTGAGGTGTATTCCCGTGTTGACGCTTTGCGTCGGTTGGGCCCGCGTGCAACTGGCCAACGGAATTTCGCTGGTCGCCTTGATGCTTCTGTCCGCTGGTGCAGCATCCGCCGCGCCCCTGCATCGTTACATCGTGGAGGTTGGCGAATCGCTCGATTTTCTAGCGGTCAAAGCCTGCTTCGACGGCAAGACTCCTGACACGC
>JBOIFZ010000365.1:0-4165 GCA_050741735.1 Burkholderiales bacterium | reverse complement strand
GCGCCTATCGCCACGCGGTCGACAGCCGCTACCGCTTCTTCAGCTATGGCGACGCCATGTTGATCGACAAAGCGGCATCATCGAGACCGTGAAAATGCGATTCGAAATCGTTGCCAGGGACGGGCCGGCGCGGCGGGGCCGGCTCACGCTTGAGCACGGCACGGTGGAAACGCCGGCATTCATGCCGGTCGGTACCTACGGCTCCGTCAAGGCCATGAGTCCGGATGACCTGCGCTCGGTCGGGGCGCAGATGGTTCTCGGCAACACGTTTCACCTCTGGTTACGTCCCGGGCTGGAGGTGATCGGGGCGCACGGCGGGCTGCACCGTTTCATGGGCTGGGGCGGGCCAATCCTAACCGATTCCGGCGGCTTCCAGGTGTTCAGCCTCGGTGACATGCGCAAGATAACCGAAGAGGGCGTCAGATTCCGCTCGCCGGTCAACGGCGATGCATGTTTCCTGTCGCCCGAGGAATCGATGCGCCTCCAGCGCGAGCTCGACTCCGACATTGCCATGGTTTTCGACGAGTGCACGCCGTTTCCGGCGGACCGCATCCAGGCGGCGGAGTCGATGCGGCTGAGTTTGCGCTGGGCGGAACGCAGCAGGCGCGCCCACGAGGGAAGCGGCAATGCCCTGTTTGGTATCGTTCAGGGAGGCATTTACGAGGACCTGCGCGACGCATCGCTCGAGGGTTTGACGGACATAGGCTTCGACGGCTACGCCATCGGCGGGCTGTCGGTGGGTGAACCGAAGGAAGACATGCAGCGCGTCCTGCGCCACACCGCACCGAGGCTGCCAGCCGGGGCACCGCGCTATCTCATGGGCGTCGGTACCCCTGCGGACATCATCGATGCCGTTGCGAGTGGAATCGACATGTTCGATTGCGTCATGCCCACGCGCAACGCCCGAAACGGCTGGATTTTTACCCGCAACGGCACCATCCGGCTGCGCAATGCCCGGTACCGCGATGACACCGGCCCGCTGGATCCGGCGTGCGAATGCTATACCTGCCGGAATTTCTCGCGCGCCTATCTACATCACCTGCAGAGAATCAACGAGATTTTCGGCGCGCATCTGAACACCCTGCACAATCTTTTCTACTATCAGGAATTGATGCGGGGATTGCGCGAGGCCATCAGCGCTGAAAGGTTTTCGGAACATGTCGCCGGCCTGCGTCTTGTGCAGGCACAGCCATGCTAAAATGCGCCACTTTTCAGGCTCGGCGCCGGCGATTGGCTGAGCGCAACTAGTGTCCTGTTCCGCTCATTTGCGGCTGAAAACGCGACGAGAATCGGCGCCATGCTGTGTTACGATTCCTCGCCGTGCGTGTCGGAGCGCGGAAGAGGGGCCCCTCTGGGGATCTGACCGCGGAGACACGCAAGGCCGGTGACGGACACGCTATTGGCCGGTTGCACGGTCGCATCCCCGCAAGCGGGACCCCTGCTCCACGTTCCACCGGCCCCCGCCACTGTCGAGGGCTCGCGCCGTGCCTGACGCCGATTTCGCGGGTTTTCCGATAGATGATGGATTGTTACTGAATGGCTATGAGGTCTGACTTCCAAGGTTCGCAAGTTGTCCCACCAATCAGCGGAACAGGACACTAACCACATGAACCGATACCGGACGATGGCAAAAAGTGTCCGCCGGCAAATCGGTCCAAACCTGTAGCGGAGGAACTACGTGTTGATCAGTAATGCGTTTGCGCAAACTGCGCCGGCAGCGGGAGGCATGGACCTGTACGGACTCCTGCCCCTCGTCCTGATGTTTGTGCTGCTGTACTTCCTGCTGCTCCGCCCGCAGGCAAAGCGAGCCAAGGAGCATCGCTCCATGCTTACCGGATTGCAGAAGGGGGACGAAGTGGTCACCGCAGGCGGCGCGCTCGGGAAAATTACCAGGGTCGGCGATAACTTCGTATCGGTGGAAATCGCCCCGAACGTCGAAATCCAGGTTCAGAAGCCCTCGATCACGACCCTGCTGCCCAAGGGAACCATCAAGACCGCCGGTCAGGGCTGAGGAGCAACATCCCGCGAATTCTGATGCCTGACGCTGCGCGCCGCACGATACCTACATGAACCGCTTCCCGCTCTGGAAGTACATCATCATCGCCGTCGCCCTGGTCGTTGGCTTTCTCTACACCCTGCCCAACTTCTTCGGGGAAGTGCCAGCGGTTCAGATTTCACCTGGCAAGTCCACCGCAAAAATCGACGAGGCGCTGCGCGCACGCGTGGAACAGACGCTGGGAGGGGCCAACATTGTTGCCGACGGCGTTTTCCTCGAGGCAAACAGCATCAAAGTGCGTTTGGGCGACACCGACACCCAACTCAAGGCCAAGGACGTCCTGCAGAATGCGCTGGGCGAAAACTACGTCGTAGCACTCAATCTGCTGTCGAGTTCGCCGCACTGGCTTACCCGGATGAATGCGCTGCCCATGTATCTGGGACTCGATCTGCGCGGCGGCGTGCATTTCCTTCTGCAGGTCGATATGGCCGGCGCGCTGACCAAGGCTGCGGACCGTTACGCGGCGGATATCCGTACCACGCTGCGCGCCAAGGAGATTCGTTATAACGGCATCTCGCGGGAAGGCCAGACGGTGCAGGTCAGGTTCCGCGATGCCGAAGCGCGCGACAAGGCTGCTGCAGAAATCCAGCGCCAGAATCCGGATCTGCTGCTCATACCCGACGACTCCGGCAGGGAGTTTCTGATCACGGTTTCCATGAAGCCCGAAGTGCGAAAACGAATCCAGGACTTCGCGGTGCAGCAGAATATCACGACCCTGCGTAATCGCGTCAACGAACTCGGCGTGGCGGAGCCGATCGTGCAGCAGGCGGGACTGGATCGGGTGGTAGTGCAACTGCCGGGTGTGCAAGACACTGCCAAGGCCAAGGACATTCTCGGCCGTACCGCGACCCTGGAAGTGCGGATGGTGGACGAGGAGCACAGCGACAGCGCTTCGTTGCAGGCGGCGGTCGGCGGGCAGGTGCCGTTCGGAGCCGAACTGCTATACGACCGCGAAGGGGTGCCGTATGTGCTCAAGCGCGAAGTGATTCTCACCGGAGATCGCATTTCGGACGCACAGCCAGGATTCGACAACCAGACCGGCGAGCCGGCAGTGCACATCAATCTGGACGGCCGCGGCGCATCGATTTTCCAGCAGGTCACGCGCGAGAGCGTAGGCAAGCGCATGGCGATGGTGCTGGTGGAAAAGGGCAAGGGAGAAGTGGTGACGGCGCCGGTGATCCGATCGGAGATTCCGGGCGGACGCGTTCAGATCAGCGGCAGAATGACTACGACGGAGGCGCGCGACGTGGCGCTGCTGCTGCGTGCCGGCGCGCTGGCAGCGCCGATGGAAATCGTCGAGGAACGCACGGTCGGCCCGAGCCTGGGTGCCGACAATATCAAGCGCGGCTTCGATTCGACGCTGATCGGCTTTACCGCGATCGCCATCTTTATGATCGCGTATTACGCCGTATTCGGCGTGATCTCGGTACTCGCGCTGGCGGCCAACCTGATGCTGCTGGTCGCGCTGTTGTCCATGCTTCAGGCCACGCTGACGCTGCCGGGCATCGCGGCGATCGCGTTGACGCTGGGCATGGCCATCGACTCCAACGTTCTGATCAATGAGCGGATCAGGGAGGAACTACGCAATGGCACTACGCCGCAGGCGGCGATATCAGCCGGCTACGAGCGCGCCTGGGCGACGATTCTCGATTCGAACATCACCACGCTGATTGCCGGCATTGCGTTGTTCATGTTCGGCAGCGGGCCGGTGCGAGGCTTCGCCGTGGTGCACTGTCTTGGCATCATGACTTCAATGTTCAGCGCGGTGGTGATTTCCCGCGGCATCGTCAACCTGATGTTCGGTGCCCGCCGCAAGCTGGAGAAACTGCCGATCGGCAACACCGATTGGTACAGGCGCCAGCCGGCCGTCTGAGAATCATCCGCCCACGGTTTCCCGCAGAGGTCGAGTAGATGGAATTTTTCCGCATCCGCAAAGACATCCCGTTCATGCGCCATGCACTGGCGTTCAACGTGATTTCGTTGATCACCTTCATCCTGGCGGTGTTTTTTCTGGCGTCCAAAGGCCTGCATCTCGGGGTCGAGTTTACCGGTGGTACGGTGATGGAGGTGAACTACGGTCACGCGGCCGACGTCTCGAAGATTCGCGAG
>JBOIFZ010000364.1:0-2650 GCA_050741735.1 Burkholderiales bacterium | reverse complement strand
ACTGTTCTGGATCATTCACAACGGCTCGCCGGGAACCAGCATGCCGAGCTTCAACGCGTTGCGCGACGAGCAGGTCTGGCAGGTGGTGTTGTACTTGAGGGAGCTGGCCAGGTAGAACCCGGTCCCTAGCAAAAGACTTCGTGGATCCCTGCTCCCCGATTAAGACATCCGAGAACAGATTACGGCGGATGACCTGCATCGCAATGCTTAACAGGTCAGCTCAGCCGCACATACTCGTATTCTACCGGCAGATTGTTAATCGCCCGCTCGGGTGGAGCGATCCAGCCCGCAATCTTGCCGGGCTCGACCACGACGAGCAATCGCGGTCGGACCAACGCATTGATATAGTGACATCAGATGTTCATGACGGGGGTATAGCCGGAGCTTAGAAGCTACTTTTTAGGGCCGAAACGTGCGTTTTAAGGAAGAGAGGCGATATGCCCGCGCGAATTACAGAGGTGAACTTCCGCACTCCGCTAGTTGACAAGGCCTTACGCGCCCGTTTTGAGTGGCGACAGTGATGCGCTGACGCTGAATAACAGCCTTCTCTCGGAGAAAACTTTTGAGAGCGTTAAGACTTTAGCGTCGTCCGACCCGTGGTTGGTGTGGCCCGCCGTGAAATTCTTAAGTATTCTTTTGTCATTAGCTCATGACATTCGGGCATCAGCGACCCGAAGGACGAATACCCGACACAGCGCAATTTATCGACAATCGCCCATTCATTTAGTCGCTTATAGGACTAACTTCAGAGTGCCCTGCGGATCTGTTGTCTTGGCCGATCTCTTCAAACCTCACACTTTGTCAGATTTGACAATTCCGGCAGATGCTGTAAAAACCGTAATTCAGGTGCGAGCACACGCGCCTGCCATTAAGAATATTAAGAATAAACAGAACATGAAGCTTAGAAGAAAAGGAACCTGCGATTGGGTCCGCAAGCAGTTCAGTCGCTTCCCACGCGGCGGCTGCAGCAACAGGGGGGACGGGCGCAAGAGGATGCGCTCGACCATGAAGCGCTGGTATGGGTGCTCTCGGCACTTAGCCAGTACTTCCGTATTCCTTTCGACGAGAAGCTGGTAACCGGGCAGCTTTCGCCCCCTTACGACTTCGCCACCGTCGCGCGCGCAGCCGGATCGCTGGGCTTGCGTGCAAGTTGGAAGGCGCTGTCAGCGTCACGGCTCAAGAAACTGACGGCTCCATTTGTAGCAATACTTGCTCCAGCGATCAGCGCGCTCCACGAGGGCTCCGGCGCGAATCGCAAACGTCTTGCGTTTGTGTTGCACATCGAAAAAGATCGCGTAGCCTTCTTCGAGCAGGGCACGGCCGGGCACACCATCCTTCCTCTGGCCGAGTTCGAGTTGCGTTATGCGGGGATGGTCCTGCAGGCGGCGCCGAAAAACAAATCGCTGGTGGACCCGGACGCGAAGTCCGCGGCCAGTGTGCGTTTCGGGTTCCGCTGGTTCATCCCGGAGCTGCTTAAGCACCGCAAGGTATTCCGCGATGTCCTCATGGCGTCGCTCGCCATCCAGTTGATGGCGCTGGCCACACCCTTGTTCACACAGGTGGTGATCGACAAGGTCGTCGTCCACCACACGCTCAATACCTTGACCGTCATCGGCGTCGGGCTCGCGGTGTTCATGGTGTTCACCGCGGCAATGAGCTGGGTGCGCCAGTACCTCATCCTGCACACCGGCAACCGCATCGATGCCGTGCTGGGCGTGCAGGTATTCGAACACCTGTTTCGGCTGCCGCCGCGTTACTTCGAGCACCGGCCCACCGGCGTGCTGGTCGCGCGCATCCACGGCGTCGAAACCATTCGCGAGTTCCTCGCCAGCGCGGCGGTGACGCTGATGCTGGATCTGCCGTTCATGCTGATCTTCTTGGCCATCATGTTGTGGTATTCGTGGGCGCTGTCGCTGATCACCCTCGGTATCCTCGCCGCCATCATCATCCTGAGCCTGGTGGTGGCACCCTTGTTCCGCCAGCGGCTCAATCAGCAGTTCCTGCTCGGCGCGCGCAACCAGGCTTTTCTCACGGAGTACATCTCCGGTCTGGAGACGGTGAAGTCGCTGCAAATGGAGCCACAACTGAATACCCGTTTCGGCGATTACCTGGCCTCTTACCTGGAAGCGAGCTTCAAGACCCGCACACTCGCCAACAGTTACCAGGTCGCGGCCAACACCCTCGACCAGTTGCTGACGCTCTCAATCCTGTGCGCCGGTGCCTGGATGGTGATGCAGGAGATCGGATTTACCATAGGCATGCTGGTCGCCTTCCAGATGTTCGCCAGCCGCCTGTCGCAACCGATGCTGAAGCTCGTCGGCCTGTGGCAGGAGTTCCAGCAGGCGGGCATCGCAGTCAAGCGCTTGGGCGACGTGATGAACGCGCCGCAGGAGCCTTACTCCGTCGTCCCGAGCCGGGAAAGCGCGAGAAAGGGCAGGATCGAAATCAACAACCTCGCCTTCCGCTACGGCGAGAACCTGCCTTACTTGTATCAGGGGCTGAATTTCACAATCGAACCCGGCCAGTGCATCGCCATCATGGGTCCGTCCGGTTGCGGCAAAAGCACGCTGGCCAAGTTGCTGCAAGGCTTCTACCAACCGACCGAAGGCAGCATCAAGCTCGACGGTCATGACATCCACCATCTTTCCGC
>JBOIFZ010000363.1:0-4966 GCA_050741735.1 Burkholderiales bacterium | reverse complement strand
CGCACCAGCTTGCGCAGGGCGCGCACATCGGCCGGCGGCGATGTGCCGGGGTAGATCTGTGGCCAGGCGGTAAAGGACACCTCACCGACATAGATGTCGCCGTGCGAATCCACCGCCATGCCGTGCGGTGCGATGAACTGGTCTGCGCGCCGGCCGGCGCGGACGTCGCCGAGGCGCGCGAGCAGTCTGCCATCGTGCGTCAGGATGCTCACGCGCGGCCCGAGGTTCGGTACCTCGCGGTTGACCGGCATGGTCGGACCGATCTCGCCGACGTAGCACAGCGAATGGCGCTGGGGTTCCATGTAGAGGCCGCAGGGCCGGTGCAGGTTGTGCCATTGGGTCTCATACTTGCCGTCGCCGTCGAAGACCTGGATGCGATGGTTCTCGCGATCGGCGACGTAGACCCAGCCGTCCGGGTCGCAGCAGATGTTATGGGGGATGTTGAACTGGCCGGGGTCGGTGCCGGGTTCGCCCCAGGACCGCAGCAACTTGCCGTCCGGCGAGTACTTGTGCACGCGCGCATTGCCGTATCCGTCGGCGATGTAGATATCGCCGCGCGGCGACAACGCAGTGTGCGTACAGCGATGGAAAGGCTCGCCGCTCATGTAGGGCGAAGGCTTGCCGGGGATGCCGATCTCGAGCAGGACCTTGCCCTCGAGCGTGCACTTGCGCACGGTGTGGTCGCCGTCGTCGGTGCAGTAGAGCGTCTGGTCCGGGCCGATGTGAATGCCGTGTGCGTTCCTGAACACGTCTTCGCCCCACGAACGAAGAAAATTCCCCTCGCGGTCGAACACCATCATCGGGTGTTCGCTGCGGTTGAAGACGTAAACCCGGTCCTTCGAATCGACGGCGACGGCTGCGGCATCGCGCAACGTCCACCCGTCGGGCAGCTTCGCCCAGTCCTCCACGACTTCGTAGCTGAACTCACCGGTGCCGAGCGTGACGGCCATGTTCGTCCCCCTTTTCTTGTACTCAGCCTGGATTGTCGCGGCAGGGTGAAGACTGCGCAACTGCGCTAGTTTCATTGATCGGAAAATTCCGTATCTTGGAACCATCCATGGGCATCCCCGTTATTTTGTTGTTTTCATGAGTCAATTGCGCAAAATGGAATTCCACTGGCCAGAACGATTCCTTGACAATCATGTCCCGCGACACCGAATATTCCTCCGACAACCCGTTGCAGAATGGGGCTCCGGGGAGGAGTACCCATGAAGAATCCAATCGCCACGCGGTCAATTGGCTGCCCGCGTTGCCGCTTGCCCCAAGCCCGGCCGCCGCTCGTCTGCGTCTCTTCCTGTCGTATCAAAGAGCGTTAACGGCTGTTTGAGACTCCAGGAAACTCTGCTTGGGACTTCGTTCCGGCGTTGCCTGGCGTCCTTGCTCCAAAAAACGGATTTAATGGAGGCTCGATGCCAATGACCACGCGCTGGAAAAAACGACCGGAAGGCTCGACCTGGGGAGACTTCGGTCCCGACGATCAACTCGGGCGGCTCAACCTGCTGACGCCGAAAAAAGTGAAACAGGGCGTCGCCGAAGTGAAGGAAGGCCTGAGCTTTTGCCTGAGCCTGCCGCTCGACTATCCGGGCGGCAACGTGCTCAACCCGCGCCGGCATCCCCCGGTGCTGCGGCCAACGCTGCGCAACGGCAAACCCAACATGAACTACGTGCTGGGCCGCGACAACCCGGACCTGACCGACGTCATCAACGACGACGCGGTCATCCTGCATCTGCAGTACTCGACCCAGTGGGACAGCCTGGCGCACGTCGGGCAGTTGTTCGACGCGGACGGCGACGGCGTGCCGGAGCCGGTTTACTACAACGGCTACCGCCCCAACGAGCACATCGTCGGTCCGAGCAATCCGGACGACGCCGGCGCCATCGGCGTCGTGCCGGCGAAAAGCACTTCGCATGCGCGCGCGCTCGGCGTCGAGAACATGGCGGCGAAATGCGTTCAGGGCCGCGGCGTGATGATCGACCTGCATGCACACATCGGCCGCGCCCGCGCCGCAATCGGCTACGACCAGTTGATGCGCATACTTGAGAAAGACAAGGTAGTGGTCGAAGAAGGCGACATGGTGTGCCTGCATACCGGCTTCGCGCAGATGATCCTGGAAATGAACAAACAGCCCGACGGGGCGGCGCTGGAGAAAGCCTGTGCGGCGCTCGACGGCCGCAATGAGAAGCTGCTGCAGTGGATTACCGATTCGGGCCTGGTCGCCCTGATCGCCGACAACTACGCGGTGGAGGTCCACCCCGCCACCAGCCATGCAGGTTGCTGTGCTTCCTTGCCGCTGCACGAACATTGCCTTTTCAAACTCGGCGTCAATCTCGGCGAGATCTGGCATCTGACCCCGCTCGCCAACTGGCTGCGCGAACACAAGCGTTCGCGTTTTCTGCTTACTGCACCGCCGCTGCGCCTGCCCGGCGCGGTCGGTTCACCTGCGACGCCGGTCGCTACCGTTTAGGAAAGAGGTCCCGCCATGCCAACCCGCCCCTCAGCCATCAATTCCGTGCAGAAGGCCTGCAGAATCCTGCGATCCCTGACCGAGCCGCGTGTCAGCCGGCTGTCCGAGGTCGCCGGCCAGGCCGTGCTCAACAAGGTCACGACGCTGCGCATCCTCGAAGTGCTGACGCGCGAAGGTTTCGTGCGCCGCGACGAGGCGACCAAGACTTATTCCCTCGGCAACGAGATCGACATTCTCGCCGCAGCCCTGCGCGACCGCGATGACTTGCGCAGCCGCGCCCATCCCTCGCTACTGCGGCTCGCGGCACTTTCCGAAGACTCGGTGCTGCTGTCGGTGCGCAGCGGCACCGAGGCGGTTTGCGTTGATCGCGAAGTGGGTAACTTTCCGATACGCGCCAACTATCTGGATATCGGCAGCCGCAGGCCGCTGGGCGTGGGCGCCGGCGCGATGGCGCTGCTGGCGTGGCAGTCCGAGGCGGAGATCGAGGCGGTTCTGCCGTTCGTGGCGCAGCGATTGCCGAATTACCCCAAGGTCAGCCTGACGTGGTTGCGCGACGAGATCGAGCGCACTCGTGACCGTGGTTACGCGCAGTTGCTGAATATGCTGGTGGACCGCATGGGTGCCGTCGGCGTGCCGGTGTTTGGCTCCGACGGCAAGCCCATCGCGGCCCTCAGCATCGCGGCGCTGTCCGACCGCATTTCCTCGCGGCTGGACGCGCTGGTGGAGATGCTCAAGCGCGAGGCGGACATCGTCGCGGATGTGAAGAGAACGTGACGCTATGATGAACAACCGTGACGGCGTGAAAATGCCCGGTTTGCTGGGCATTTCAGTGCAGGCTAACGTCTACGGAGTCGACGTTATGCCGGAACTACAATTCTTACTCATGCGGACGAAGTCCGCATCTACGTGACGGTCGTGACGGGGCAAAAACGCAAACCCCGCAAGTCACCGCCGTACCTGCAGGACAGAATCAACATGAAAACGAAAAGGTCATTGAGCTTGTTTCACGCACCTTTACGTCGTCACGTCGTCACGATCGTCACGGCATTTTTGAGGGGAACCCGTTGTCCTTCATCACCGGAGTCGGGCTGACGCCTTACGGCAAGCATCCCGGACGCGGCACGCTCGATCTGATGAGCGCTGCGGCTGCGGCGGCGCTGGCCGACGCGCAGCTCGAACGCGCCGATGTGGACGGCCTGTTGTGCGGGTACTCGACCACGATGCCGCACCTGATGCTGGCCACGGCGTTTGCCGAACACTTCGGATTGAAACCCGCGTATGCGCACGCCATTCTGGTCGGCGGCGCCACCGGTTTCGCCATGGCGATGCTGGCGCATCACCTGATTGAATCGGACGTGGCCAGGAACATCCTGGTAGTGGCAGGCGAGAACCGGCTTACCGGCCAGAGCCGCGACTCGGCGATCCAGGCTTTGGCGCAGGTCGGCCACCCGGCGTACGAAGTGCCGCTCGGTGCGACCGTTCCGGCGTACTACGGGTTGGTGGCATCGCGCTACATGCACGAGCACGGCCACGGCGAAGCCGACCTGGCTGAACTTGCAGTGTTGATGCGCCGGCACGCCTGCCTGCATCCGGGCGCGCAATTCCGCGAGCCGATCAGTGTTGAGACGGTATTGGGTTCCAAGCCGGTCGCCACTCCGTTGAAGTTGCTCGATTGCTGTCCCGTGTCCGACGGCGGCGCGGCCTTTGTGGTGAGCCGCGATCGCAGCAATGATTTCGCGGTGCGCATCATCGGCACCGGCCAGGCGCATTCCCATCAGCACATCAGTGCCGCGGCGAGCCTGACGCAATTCGGCGCCGCATCTTCGGCTGCCAAGGC
Source organism: Burkholderiales bacterium (assembly GCA_050741735.1). Lineage (GTDB taxonomy): Bacteria > Pseudomonadota > Gammaproteobacteria > Burkholderiales > JACQAP01 > JACQAP01. The sequence goes on along the minus strand of JBOIFZ010000363.1, from coordinate 664 downwards.
ACTGGAAGCGGCCGGCATCGCAATCGGGGACATCGATTACGCTGCCATTTACGACAGCTTCACCATTACGCTCACCATCCTGCTCGAGGAGATCGGCCTGGCCCCGCGCGGCGCGGCGGGCAGGCTTGCGGCCGAGGGACATTTCAACCACGACGGAAAACTGCCGCTTAATACACATGGCGGGCTGCTCTCCTACGGTCACTGCGGGGTGGGCGGCGCGATGGCACACCTGGTGGAGACCCATTTGCAGCTCACAAACCGGGCCGGGAAGCGTCAGGCGAGAAACGCCAGCCGGGCGCTGCTGCATGGCGACGGCGGCGTACTGTCCTCCCACGTTTCCCTCGTCATCGAGAGGGCGGCGTGACGACCGCGATCGCAGACTGGACCCGCGGCGGGGCAGGCATCGCCTATCAGACCTGCGCTTCCTGCGAGGCGGTGTGGTATTTCCGGCGCGGGTTCTGTCCCGCCTGCGGCGACGGCAATCCCGTGACCCGGCAGGCGTCCGGGTCGGGAACAGTGCATACGCGCACCAGCGTCGCACGTGCGCCGACCGACGAACTTCGCGCACACGCGCCTTACCTGATCGTGCTGGTGGATGCCGACGAAGGATTTCGTCTTATGACGCACGGCGACCCGACGCTCGAAATCGGCGACCGGGTGCGGG
>JBOIFZ010000362.1:0-2866 GCA_050741735.1 Burkholderiales bacterium | reverse complement strand
CCCATGATGAAGCCGAGGCCGATACCGGCGGTTAAGTTGGTATCGTCGTCGTTGTTGTCGTCATCCCAGAGGGAAATGCCGAGTTTGGCTTTGACGTGAACGTCGCCCTGGCTGCGATATACCGCGTATCCGGCAACCGAGTTGATGCTCCAGTCGTTGTTGTTGCCCACTTCACCGTCGATCATGCCGAGCATCAGCTCCGCTTCCCAGGAGAGGTTGCCCTGAATCGGTTTACCCAGTACCGCGCCGACGTTAAACCCGGCGTCATTGTCGGAGCCGTGCGGCTTCATGAAGCCGGCCTTGCCGCCGAACATCAAACCCTTGGTACCTTGCGCCATCGCCCCGGCCGAAAGCAGCGCCATAGCCATCGCGATAGCCATGATGATCTTCCTCATTACGATCTCCTCGTCGTGTAGTGGAACAGAACGCGCGGGCAAATCCCGCCACCTATCGAGACTACGCAGTGAACCGCAAGTTCCTGTCGAGGCGCAGCGCGCCCCGGTTGAACACCCTCAGGCATTGTGTCATTGCGTAGAAAAATTGAATACTGTCGCCATCAGGCGACAGTCACGAATGCGATCCGGCGCACGCAAGCGGTGAAGAGACTTGCTTGCTCGGTTTGCCCCAGGGAGTTGTCGTCGCTCCGGCTCCGGCCTCAAAGTTGCCGCTGTGCCAGTCTGCCGAGCTTGACGATCGCCTGTTCGATACGCGGCGACCAGGGTTCGGCGCAGCCCATGCGGATGCAGTTGCGATAGCGGTCCGTTGCGGAAAACAGAACGCCCGGCCCAAGCGAGATGTTGTTCCGGATGGCCTGCCGGAACAATTCCTCCGAGTCGCAGCCTTCCGGCAGTTCCACCCAGAGGATGTAGCCGCCCGCGGGCCGGGTGATGCGCGTGCCTGCCGGGAAATGCTCGGTGACTGCCGTGGAGACGTGCGACACCTGGTCACGGAATACGCGCCGCAGATATCGCAACTGGCGGTCATATCCGCCACTGGCGAGAAAATCCGCCACAACGAGTTGCAGCACTTCGGGGCTGCCGACGGAATTAATGAACTTCGCCATCTGCACTTGTGCATGCCAGCGGCCCGGTGATACCCAGCCCAGGCGAAACCCGGGCGCTACGGTTTTGGTGAACGACGAACACAGCATCACGTTGCCGGTGCGATCGAAAGCCTTGGCCGGCAACGGCCTGTCGTCTCCGTAGTAGAGGTCGCCATACACGTCGTCCTCGATCAGCGGCACGCCGTGCTTGTCGAGCATTTTCACCAGGCGCTTCTTGTTGTCGTCGGACATCGTGAATCCGAGCGGGTTCTGCGCATTCGGCATGGTTATCACGGCCGCGATCCTGGAGCGATCGAGCGCGAACTCGAGTGCTTCGAGCGAGATCCCCTCCCGCGGATGGGTGGGAATCTCCAGCACCTTGACGCCCATGCTCTCGAGGATCTGAAGCAATCCGAAATAGGTCGGTGATTCCAGCGCGATCGTATCGCCCGGTTTTGCCACTGCGCGTACACAGAGATTCAGGGCTTCCATGCAGCCGTGCGTTACGATGATGTCCTTGGCCGCAAGGCTGCAACCGAAGTCCAGCGATTTGCGCGCGATCTGTCGGCGCAGTTCCTCGTTGCCCGGCGGCAGCACGTATTGCGTCAGCGATAGAGGCTTGCGACGCGCGATCGACGAGATCGTCCGCTGCAATTTCGCGGTCGGCATGTGATCGGGGCCGGGACAGGCGGCGCCGAAGGACACCACATCCGGGCGGCGTGCATCGAGAATTTCCTGCACCAGAGCGCTGATCCCCACCAGTCGCGGCGCGACCGGAGGGTTCGAAATCGAGGGCTCATCCGCGACCGGCATGCGATGGCGGACGTAGTAGCCGGCGTTCGGCCGCGCCTCGATCATGCCGCGATTTTCCAGGACTTCGTAGGCCCGCAGCACGGTTGCTATCGATACCCTGCGCTGGGTCGATAGGCGCCGCACGGACGGAACCCGCTCACCGGGGCGTAGCGTGCCGGCGGAGATCATTCCGGAGATCGAGTCGGCGACGGTTTCGTAAAGGACGATTTCCTGGGTCATGGCTCGCACTCTATGGTTATGCAGCGCGGGCGAACAGGTACAGCTGCCGGCACATTCGACCATAACAGTTTTCGGTTTGGCAAACTGTTATGTACACAATTTGACTATTGTAAACCTGTTACGGCCCGTGTCAGGGCCCTAAGATGGCCGCCATGAAAGTGGAAATCGAAAACGCGGGCATCGAACTCAAGCCAGCGCAGTTGCTGCGCCTGAAAGGCGCAGCCGGGGTGCGCATCGTCTGCCGCAGCGGGACCGTGTGGGTGACGCAGGAGGGTGTGCTACGCGATGACTTTCTGCGCCCCGGCGAGGCGCTGACCTTGCGCAGCCGGGGCATGACGCTGGTGCAGGCGGAGGGCCGCGCATTGCTTTCGATCGAAGCGCGGCCGCGTTTTGGCGGAACTGCGACCGCTACCCTGTTTGCATTGCCCATTGCGGGATAACGGTAAAGTCAAGACCGAAGATCTCACCACGAAGGCACAAAGAGCACGAAGAAACACGAAGAAACCATACAGCAAATCATGACGTACTGAGGGAAACACCTATTTAACGGCCGGTTTTCCGGGTGCCTTGGTGGTGAGATTCTCGGCTCAGTTTTTGCGACTTTTTTTCTTCTTCGTGTCCTTCGTGTCTTCGTGGAGAGATTTTTGATTCGGTATTTGCGAATCGTCAGTTGTCGTACTTCACCGAGCAGCCGTAGGCCATGGCGCTGGGCGTACCAACCGGCTTACCGCTGAGTGACTCGTCGAGTGCCGCGGCGACAAGGTTTTTTGCGGTGGCGATGTCGCGTTGGCT
>JBOIFZ010000361.1:0-2138 GCA_050741735.1 Burkholderiales bacterium | reverse complement strand
CGAGCACGATCGTCCAACGAACCACGCGGAACAGTTGCGCGAACAGGCCCGGCCCCGGAGGCGGAGGGGTCGCCGCCTTCATCCGCTCGATGGCCGCCTGCTCCTTGGTCATCTGCGGTGGCGGGGGCGTGTAGGCCGGCGCCGCTTCCTGGGACGGCTTATAGCGCGCGAAGACGATTCCGCAACGGACGCAGTCCTTGCCGCCCTCAGGCTGCACGAAGTGACACTTCGGGCATTCAAAGGTGGCTGGAGGAGGAGTTTCCTGAGGAGCGGAGTCTGAGAGCTTCAGGTCCATGGGGGCGGGATTGTGGCGGGAAATCCGTCAGAAATCAAGCCCTATGGGTAGGCGAATTCGGCCAGTTCCACCCGCTCGAGTCCCTGTTTCACCAGCGAATCGATCTCCAGTCCGCGTTCGACCTTGCGGATGTGGTCGAGGCTGGTCCTGGTGCTGGGGTGCGGCGGGACGAAGAGCTTGCAACAATCCTGATCGGGCTCGATGGAAATGTCGAAGGTGCCGATCCGCTGCGCCTGCTCGATGATCTCGGACTTGTCCATGCCGATCAGCGGGCGCAGCAGGGGAAGCTGCGCGGCGTCTTCCACCACGCTGAGATTTTCCGGGGTCTGCGAGGCCACCTGGCCCAGGCTGTCCCCGGTGACCAGCGCCCAGCACTTGTCGCGCCGGGCCAGTTCCTCTGCGATGCGGACCATCATGCGGCGGTAGAGGACCACGCGGAACGGCGCGGGCGCGCCGAGCACGATCTGCCGCTGAATCTCTCCGAAGGGGACGAGATACAGGCGGGAGTAGAGCTGGTACCGCGTCAACAGTTCGGCGATCTCGCGCACTTTTTCCTCCGACGCCCGCGTCACGAACGGCCGCCCATGAAAATGGACGAACGTCGCTTTGCAGCCGCGTTTCAGCATGCGGTAGGCCGCCACGGGAGAGTCGATCCCGCCCGACAACAGACAGGCCACCTTGCCGCTCACGCCCGTCGGCATGCCGCCGGGACCGGCCTCTTTCTGAACCGACACGTAAGACTGCCGGGCCATCATTTCAATATGAACGGTCAGGTCCGGATCGGTCAGGTTGACTTTCTTGCCGGTAATGGCGCAGACGTGCGCGCCGACCGCCCGATCCACGTCCATCGAGGTCATGGGAAAGCGCTTGTCGGCGCGCTTCGTGGACACGCGAAACGTGGCAAACGGCCGGTCGCGGACAGCCTCGCCGGCCGCCGTCTTCAATGCGTCCAGATCGGGATGCGTGATATCAAGCGGAATGGCGTGCGCGAGCGAAAAGTTGGCGATGCCGAACACGCGCGCAAGACGCTCCTGGATCGGTTCCCACGTTGCGTCGTCCTTGAGCATCACTCGAATGCGGCCTTGGAGAGGTTCGGTGCGGGCGATGCCGAGTCCCTTGAGCGCCAGGCGAATATGCCGGACCAGGCGGCCTTCGAAGTAGGGTCGGTTGCGCCCCTTCAGCGCGAGTTCGTGATAATGGATGATGGCGCAGCGCATGGGCTTTGCAGGTTAAGGCTAAGGTTGAGGTTCAGAAAGATCGTTTCTCGCTCAACCTTAACCTCAGCCTCAACCTTGGTTTTCCAGGTACCTTTCGGCATCCATCGCCGCCATGCAGCCGGAGCCGGCGGCGGTCACGGCCTGCCGGTACTTGGAGTCCTGCACATCGCCGGCCGCGAAGACGCCGGGCACGTTGGTCGCCGTGCCGTTCTTGGTCAGAATATAGCCCTTTGCGTCTATCTCGACCTGGCTTTTGAAGAGGTCTGTGTTGGGCCGGTGGCCGATGGCGACGAAGACGCCGGCGCAGGGCAGTTCCGAGCTTTTGCCGGTGACGAGGTTCTTCACGCGTACGCCGGTCACGACCTGATCGCCGAGAATGTCCTCGACAGCTGAGTTCCAGACGAACGAAATTTTCTCGTTTTTTATCGCGCGGTCCTGCATGATTTTAGAGGCGCGCAGCTTGTCCCGCCGGTGCACGACGTAGACGTTCGTGGCGAATTTGGTCAGGAAATTGGATTCCTCCATCGCGCTGTCGCCGCCGCCGACCACCACGAGGGGCTTGCCGCGGAAAAAATACCCGTCGCAGGTGGCGCAGGTGGAAACACCGTGGCCCATGAGCCGCGATT
>JBOIFZ010000360.1:0-4458 GCA_050741735.1 Burkholderiales bacterium | reverse complement strand
CGAGCGCAACACGGAATTGCTCGACGGTGCTATCCGGAATGGTCCCGTCCTGCTTGATGCCGACCGAGCCCGAAACCCAGACGTGCCGGTCGGCGCGCACAACGTGGCAGTAGTGGCTATAAGGCTTCGGCTGGCCGGGCAAAAGGTGGCGTTCGATCATATAGGGGTGTCCTTACTGGTCCAGGAAAAGCATACAAATCTTATCCCATTGGCTTGGTCCTGCAATCTTGCCGCGATCCGGATATTGCCATGATCTGCAGCCATCCAAATTGAGTCCGGGACTTCAGTTTACGAACCAGGACGTACAGGCTCGACCATCTGGCTCTGTGTTTCTCTGTCACCGCAGGAGGTCACGTGATGCAAAGCGCCCGTGTATTCGATGCGAAGCGGGCGGGCCACGGAAGACGCCAAGTTCCGTTCCTCGCAAGAAACAAGAACTGACCACTTCAGTTTTTTCCCCGGATGCTCTCAGAATTCCGCGACCGGCGGACATGCGTAATGCGATCACGGCCTATACTGCCAACCGCACCGTTGATGGAGCCAGGAAATTGTGAACCCCCAAAAATTCAAGCGCCTGCAAATGCCGGCCAAACTGGTAACCGTATCCTGGCGGGACCTGCTCGTGATCGGCGTGCCCGTGCTGCTGGTCACCGCGCTCGCGGCCTGGCTGGCGGTCAAATTCATCGGCCCGGCGCCGCCGGATTCGATCGTAATGCTCGCCGGGCCGAGGGAAAGCAGCTACTACAGAATCGCCGAGCGCTACGCGAAGATCATCGCCCGCAGCGGCGTGAAGGTGCAGGTAGTTGAAACCGGCGGCGCGCAGGACAACCTGCGGCGGTTGGCGGATCGCAAGGTCTACGCCGATGTGGGATTCGTGCTGGGCGGCGTGACAGAAGGCGTCGAAACCGGCGGCCTGCTTTCTCTGGGCAGCGTGTTCGTTCAACCGGTCCTGGTCTTCTATCGCGGCAGGGAATCGGTGGAACGGCTCTCCCAACTGGAAGGCAAGCGCGTCGCCATCGGGCCGGAAGGCAGTGGAACCCACGCGCTGGCGATGAAGTTCCTGGTTGCAAACGGCATGGACAAGGGCCCGACGCGCCTGCTGGATCTGGACGGGGATGTTGCGGTCGAGGCGCTCAAGCAGGAGAAGATCGATGCCGCTTTCCTCATGGGCGAACTCGTGCGCGGTCAGGTGACGCGCGATCTGCTGAAGGTGCCGGGGATAAGCCTGATGAACTTCACGCAGGCCGACGGCTACATGCGCCGCCTGAAGTTTCTTTCGCGGCTGACGCTGCCGCGAGGCGCCTTTGATCTAGGGCAGGACCTTCCGTCGCACGAGGTCGAACTTGTAGGCCCGACCGTCGAACTGATCGCTCGCGAGGACCTGAACCCTGCGCTGTCGGACCTGCTGATCAGCGCCGCGCGGGAGATTCACGGGCCCGCGGGAATGTACCGGAAGGCCGGAGAATTCCCGGCGCCGCTGGAGCGTGATTTTCCGATCAGTGACGATGCGCAGCGCTTCTACCGTTCGGGGACGCCCTTCCTTTACAAGAAATTGCCGTTCTGGCTGGCGAGCCTGGTGGACCGCACGCTGGTGGTCCTGGTGCCACTGGTGGTGATCGTGATCCCGGCCATACGCATAGTGCCGCCGCTGTATCGCTGGCGGGTGCGATCGCGCATCTACAGGTGGTACGGTGCGCTAATGGCGCTCGAGCGCGACATGCTCGCCGACCCGACACCGGAGCGCGCACAGGAAATCCTCAAGCGCCTCGACGACATCCAGGAGGCGGTGAACAATCTGCGCACCCCGCTTGCGTTTGCAGACCAGCTCTACGTACTGCGCGAACACATCAGCGGGGTGCGGAATCGCCTGGCTGGGCGGCACTGACCGGCACTAGGCACGACTCCACCGCGATCTGAGGGCCGAGGCTGCGCAACTTCTCGACCAGGTTTGCATCCTGTCGCAGCAGGGAACGAAATGAATCAAGGGCCGGACTCGCATCTTTCAATGGGTTCTGTCCCTCACGGCATTGTCTCTTTGAAGTGTCCGTACATTCCGCGTCAGCTCAATCTGACCCCGTGGTTTTCCGACCCGCCTTCTAGGGTATTGTCTACCTTCAAAAGCGTCCGAGACACCTGGGTTAGCTCAGTCTGTCGCCTTTTCTCATGCGGCCCTCGACGATACGACAGTCCGGCACCCATCAGCGCTTCATCATCATCTCATCGCGACGCATCATCATTTCCATGGCGTTGTCCATCATGTCGAGGCGCTTCTCGATCATATGCTGGCGCCGCTTTTCGCCCTCCGGCATTGAACCACCATGTTTTGCGCCGCCGCCCATCATGCCCATGACCATGTCGTCTCGGGAGCTTTTCATTTCATGCATCATCTCTCCCATTTGCTTGCGGTGCTCCTTGAGCAGGCGCTGCCGTTCAGCAGGGTCCTTGGTCGCGTGAAGTTTATCCATCAGGGCCTGCATGTCCTTGAGATGCGCTTCCATCTGATCATTGTGCATTTGCATTCGCTGTTCATCGAACTGGTCCTTGTTCGACGTTGACTTGGCTTCGTCAGCGGAGAATGCGTGGCCTGCCAACAACGCCGAGCTTAGTGCAATTGCGATAGCTGCTTTTTTCATGACATTTCTCCTTCAAGGTGTCGTCATAGTCTGTTTCAGAATGGGCGACCGTCGCTTGTCGAAACGCCTCGCGAAACACTGCAAAATGTGCAAGGTGTGTGAAATGCGACGATCTCACAATTGACAGACTGTATCGAAACCGCAGGTGATTTTTTGACGCAGATCAACTGCCGCGCAACCACTGCTGAAGCCGCGGCGACAATCTGAAGATTAAGATTGTTCGGGCCGCCGGGCGGTCTCGAAAGAAGAAAACCCAGGAAAGGGGTCTACCGTTTGAATTGTATGGCTCGTAACGCTCACTTCTTCACCGCCAACACCCCATCGCCATTCAACTCTGCGACAAACCCGCTGTGCCGCAAACGTTTCGCCACTTCGTTGGGCACATCGCGGCCGCTGGTAAGTTTGTTCGGTGCGCCGGTGTAATGAAACAGCTTGCCTTTGCGCTTGAGCACCCTGGCCAGGTGGTCATAGAAGACTTGGGAGTAGAGTTCTCCGGCGATACCGAAACGCGGCGGGTCGTGCAAGATCGCATCGACCGACCCGCTGGGCAGCATGGCGATTCTCTCGGCAATGTCGCCCTCGGTCAAAGTCAATCCGTTGCCGACCTCCGGCGACCAGGGATTGAGGCTGCGCAGCCAGATCACGTCGGGGTTCTTCTCGTAAGAAAGCACTTGCGCGGCCTGACCCTGCAAACACCACGCAGCGAAATAGCCCAAGCCGCCGCAGGTGTCCAAAATCACTTTGCCGCGCGGTTGAATCAAGCCGACTTTGCGTTCGGCATCCGCATAGGGCGAGAATTTCGCCGTGGGTAACATCTTGATGCCATCGATTTCGAATGTCGGCGGCCCCCACTGCGTCGGCACCAACTTGATCAGTGACGTGGTGAAACGCGCCACCGGCTGAAAGCTCTCGCCAACCCAGTGGTAAATGGTTCTGTCCTTGCAGGTTTCCAGCCAGGGGAATCGTTGACCTTGCCAGATCCATCCTGCAACGCCCACCTCGACCGTCGTCGTCGAACGCTCCAGGTCCAGCGAGCACTCAATCGTGGGTGCACCAGCGCGCGCAGCAGCCTGCAATGCTTCATGCACTTTCGAAGTTATTAGCGGCGCCATGAATCCTTTTTCCGCAATGGCGATAGGTAAACGATTGCCCCCGCGCACACCCAGCACGCGAAGGCCGCGCTCAATAAAATGCCGCCGGTCAAACGAAGAATGTCTTTCGAAGCGAACTGTCACCGCGGGAGGTCAGGTAACGCAAAGCGCCGGGGTATTCGATGCGAAGCGGGCGGGCCATGGGGCAAGCCTGGTGTCTATCCCTGCAAGAAACAAGACCTGACCCCGCCGTTTCCGCCGTTTCTGTCCCAATCGGGTGATTGATGTATGGCGACGCGTCGGCATCCTTTCGGCGCTGGTTGCGATGCTTGAAGGCCGCGAAATTGATGGCCTTGACGATGACACTAAGGTCGATCCGACGGCTCATGTATCCTTCCTCGGTTCGTGGCGCTCGCGGTGTCGCTTCAATACGCCGGACCTCCCCGTTTTTGTCCCCATCGCTTGCCGGGTTTACCGGAGAGCAGCGATTTCAGCCTTCCTGTGACCTGGTCACGGCCGGCATTAGCCGTCTATATACGCGACGGCTTCGATTTCCACTTTCAGCCGTGGATCGACCAACGCACTCACTTCCACTAATGTGGAGGCTGGCCGATTCTCGCCGAAGTATTCGATTCGCAGCGGATTGATCAGCGGGCGCTCGGAGATATCGGTCATGAAAATCGTGACTTTGACGACATGCGCGGCTTTCGCGCCGGCCTGACGCAGGCACGCGT
>JBOIFZ010000359.1:0-16892 GCA_050741735.1 Burkholderiales bacterium | reverse complement strand
CGAGCGCAACACGGAATTGCTCGACGGTGCTATCCGGAATGGTCCCGTCCTGCTTGATGCCGACCGAGCCCGAAACCCAGACGTGCCGGTCGGCGCGCACAACGTGGCAGTAGTGGCTATAAGGCTTTGGCTGGCCGGGCAAGAGGTGGCGTTCGATCATATGGGGGTGTCCTTACTGGTCCAGGAAAAGCATACAAATCTTATCCCATCGGCTTGGTCCTGCAATCTTGCAGCGATCCAGATATGGCCGTGATCTGCAGCCATCCAAATTGAGTCCGGGCTTCAGTTCACCTGCCATAAAATATAGGCGTGGCCCTATTCTTCGTTCCTTTCTGTTCGCAATGAAAATTACGGCGTCAAGCCGGCCTTGCGCAAGCCGTTGAAGAACCGGTCAAGCGCCGTCGAGCTCCGGTAGGGCATGACCCGCCGCATGTGCTCCAGAGAGTACTTCGGGTTGATCTCCATCAGTTCCCGCCACATTTGCCGGGCTTCTTCGTGCCGGCCGGTATGGCCGTAGAGCGAGGCGAGGTAGGCGCGCGTGACGTCCGAGCGGGGCATGCGAATCAGGCGGCGCTTGAACGTCGCCTCGGCCTCGTCGAAACGCTCCAGCGCGAACTGGGCCCGGCCGCAGGCCTGCATCCACAGGTCGAATTGCGGGTCGAGCCGCATCGCCTGCTCGAAGAGCCCGATCGCTTTCTCGTGCTCACCGCTGAAATCCAATATGTTTCCGAGGACCCCATGGGCTTGGGCCAGATTGGGATCGAGCTCGATCGCCCGCCGCGCGGCACGCTCGGCGTCGTCCTGTCGTCCCAGCCATGTCAGAGCGGCGGCCAGCGCCAGATGCGACGCCGGCTCGAATTCGTTGGCGTTGTGGGCCTTGCGCGCCAGTTCGAGGGCGCGCTCCATATGATCCGCCCCAGGATTGTTCCAGTCATTCACGTACTCGGTGCAGTTAAGGATGGCCAAAGTGGCATAGGCCGGCGCCAACTGCGGATCGATGGCGACGGCGCGTTCCAGCATGGCGCGGCCCTCAAGCGCCCCTTCGGCGGTGAATTGGACAAGGCAGGCCCTGCCCCGAATCAGATAATCGTAAGCCTCGGGATTCACCTTGCCGCGATCTTCGCGGCGCACCTTCTCGCTGTGGGTGAGGTTCACCTTGAGCGCGTCGACGACTCTGCGCGTCACCTCGTCCTGCACCGCAAAGATGTCCTCGAGATCGCGGTCGTAGCGATCGGCCCAGACGTGGCCGCCGGTTTCGGCGTCGATGAGCTGCACGTTGATCCGGATTTTCATGCCCGCCTTGCGGACGCTGCCTTCGAGGACATGTCGCACGCCGAGCTTCCTGCCGACGTCCTTGATATCGACGTTCTGCTTCTTGAACGTGAAAGACGAGTTGCGAGCGATGACCAGCAGGCCGGAGATTCGGGAGATGTCGGTAATGATGTCTTCCGTGATCCCGTCCGCAAAGTACTCCTGCTCCGGGTCGCCGCTCAGGTTAGCGAACGGCAGCACGGCGATCGAGGGCTTGTCGGGCAGCGCCAGCGCGGGCGCCGCGGACGGCGTCTGCGCCGTGGCGGCCCCGAGCGCGATGCGAAAGACCCTGAGCGGTGCGGCGATGTTCTTCACCGTCTGCTCGCCCAGATCGGCGAAGCTCGCCGCGACGCGGTTACGCACCGCGTCGCGCACCATGCCCGAAACGGTGATCCCGCCCACGTCAGCCAGGGCTTGAAGGCGCGCGGCGATATTGACGCCATCGCCGTAGACCGTGCCGTCGGCCTTCTCGATCAGGTCGCCCAGGTGGATGCCGATGCGAAAGCGCATGCGCCGCTCCTCGGGCGTTGCCGCCTGCGATGCCGCGAGCGCGTTCTGGATTTCGAGCGCCGAGGTCACCGCGCCGCTTGCAGTCTCGAATACGGCGAGCACCGAGTCTCCCGCCGTATCGATGACGCGGCCCTGGTTCGCTTCGATGCGCGATTTGAAAACCGCGCGCGCCGAATCGAGCGCCGCCAGCGTGGCGCGCTCGTCGCCCGCCATCAGCCGCGAGTAACCCGCCGCGTCCGCAGCGAGGATCGCAGCCAGACGCTGCCGGATTCCGTTGTCGGTCAAGATAACTCCCGAGTCTTGGCTCAATCAACATCCTGCCACGAAAGCGCCGGTCGCTGCGGCCGCGCATCGAGGTTAGCCCCGCCGCGCGGGGCCACTGGAACGATACGGCATTGGTTGAAAGCGGTCTGTCGCTTTTTTGCTGAACCGCCGGCCGGCTATTTCATTTTCGATCGCAGCCTGATCGTGCTGCCGGCCACCATGAACGCGCCGTATCCACGATGGTGAATCGTGCGCGGGTCTTTCTCCGACGGGTCGAGCCAGGCCTTGATCACTTCGAGAATGAAAAGCAGGTACGTGTTCGCCATCGACGAATCGATGACCTTGCATTCGAGGTTGGCGTAGCACGCGTGGATCAGCGGCGCCTTTACCTTCGAGGCCGCCACCGGCGTCAGACCGAAAGCCTTGAATTTGTCGATCCGCCGGCCCGATGCATTGCCGCAGGCAACTGCCTGTTTCGCCAGTTCCACGGTAGGAATGTTGATCACGCACTCCCGCGTCGCCTTCAGAGTATCGAACGTCAGGTTCCGGTTGCTGATTACGCAGGCGGCGAGTGGCGGTTCGAACTCGAGCATCGTGTGCCACAATTGGGTCATGATGTTGTGGCGCCTGTTGCGTGAGGTCGTAATCATCACGACGGGCCCCGGCTCGAGCAGCCCATACACCCTCGACAGAGGCAACGATCTCTTCTCCACCTGCGCACCCCCGATTCGCCTTTGCCCTCGCAGGCGCTGAATGAGTCCGACCCGACCGGACCGCTATGAGTTTGGAGCGCCTTTGTTCCATTGTGGCTGAAACTGGCGCGCTTCCGGTTGGCTTTTTCGAGCACTGGAAGCAAGACGAATCAGCGCAACAATCAATCGGGGAAAAGAAATAAACAAAACAACCGCGAGACACCTACAAAGCATAGGCCTGACCCTCCGGTTCCTCTGCAAGTTGTGACCTCGCGAACTATTAAAGAGCGAGTCAGTCTGAAGCAGAGTGTCGCAAGACAGAACCAGAATTGTTAGTATGTAGGTGAATTTTCCGAATTAACGAGGTGTATGACATGATGGCCCTTAGAGTCAATCTTCTCGCAGTCTTGCTGTTTCTGATCGGCTCGTCCGGTAGCGCCTGGGCGGACGATTACACGGACACCATCAAGATATTCAAGGAAGCCGGAGCAAGTGCGCGCTTTTTCGGCAACAGCTACGGTTACGCGGTTTTCCCGACCATCGGCAAGGGCGGCGTGGGCATCGGCGGCGCCTACGGCAAGGGCCGGGTCTACAGGAAGGGCGCGTACGTCGGCAACACCTCGATGACACAGCTTACGGTGGGTTTGCAGCTCGGCGGCCAGGGCTATAGCCAGATCATCTTCTTCAAGGACCAGCGCGCCTTCGACGAATTCACCACCGGCAAATTCGAGTTCGGCGCCCAAGCGACCGCGGTAGCCATCACTGCCGGCGCGTCGGCCTCCGCGAGCACGGCCGGTACTTCCACCAGCGCCAGCGGAGACAAACATGACGCCACCACTGCCGGTTCCTACCACAAGGGCATGGCAACGTTCACGGTTGCCAAGGGCGGGCTGATGTACGAAGCGAGCATCGGCGGCCAGAAATTCAGTTATAAACCAAAAAAATAATCGCTCGGTTTAACGGGCCGGGTGCTCATGGCACACCGTCGCCGCGGCAGGCGAGGTGATGCAAACCACCGGGGTATTCGACGCCTAGCGTGCGGGCCATGGGAGAACCGTGGTGCAAACCCTTGCAAGAAACAAGACCTGCTCCCTTTGCCTTGTTATTTCACCCAGTGCGCCACCGGCCGCAAAAGAAAGTCCTGCAGCGGAATCCCGCCTGCCCCGACCAGCAACATGCGTCGAGGCTTGAAGTGCTCGGCGAATGCGGCCATGCCCGGCTGCACCTCGCGGGCGCGCCGGCTCTTGACTTCGATGGCGGTCAGCGAGCCTGCCGCGCGAACGACGAAATCCACCTCCTTGCCGCGGTCGCGCCAATAATAGAGTTCGATCTCGCCACTCGCCGCTGCGTTCGCCAGATGCGCCCCGACCGCGGATTCCGTCAACCGGCCCCAAAGTTCATGGTCGGCGCGCGCCTCCTTGAGGGCCAGCCCCGACTGCGCTGTCATCAATGCGGTATTGAATACCTGGAGCTTAGGACTCGAGCCGCGCTGGCGCACAGACTCACCGGCAAACTTCTGCAACCCGGTCACCATCCCGGCCCCGGCAAGCAGGTCGAGGTAGTGGGCCAGCGTCGTGGCATTGCCGGCATCCTGAAGCTGACCGAGCATCTTGGTGAATGAAAGCACCTGTCCCGAGTAGCTGCAACCGAGCTGGAATAGACGCCGCAGGATGGCGGGCTTGTCCACCCGCGACAAAAGAAGCACGTCGCGCGCGAGCGTCGTCTCGATAAGCGAATCGATGATGTACCGTGCCCAGCGCGAAGGATCCCGGACGACGAGCGGAGCGGCACCCGGGTAGCCGCCGTAGAACAGGTATTGATCGAGCGACCAGCCGAACGCCGCTTGCATCTCCCCGAGCGACCAGTGTGGCAGATGCAGCACCTCGAAGCGCCCCGCAAGACTTTCCGTCAGTCCGCGGGCGATCAACAGCGGCGCCGAGCCCAGCAGTACAATCTTCAGAGGCAGGCGCGTTCGGGAATCCTCATCCCACAGCCGCTTCACCGCCTCGGACCAGTTCTGAATCTTCTGTATCTCGTCCAGAACCAGCACCGCGCCGCGCCTGCCCGATTCGCGCGCCAGGATGCGTGCCGCCTCCCATTGCTGCTCGATCCACACTGGCCCTCGCAGCGTCGGTTCGTCGGCGCTGGCAAAGCGCACCGCCAGACCGGAGGCATCCGTAACCGCTTGCACCAAGGTCGTCTTTCCCACTTGACGGGGACCCGTCACCGCTTGGATGAAGCGGCGTGGTTCGGCCAGGCGGCCGGCGAATGTCAGGGATTGCGGACGGGAGTAAGCCAGAGGGATTTACCATTTACTCAATACGATGAGTATTTTTACTCAATACCACGCACAAATGCAAGCCCCGGTGGATTCGAGTTCCAAGTGCGCCAAACTCGGTCCGAGCGTCCCCGCTTCGTCACTTCATTATCGTTTCTGCAGGACCAAGGCATCAGGTAATTTTTTCATGGATCTGTCTGACCGCGATCCGACTCACCGTCGAGTAGTGCAGGCCTGTGGCCTGCACGATCGCCGCCTGGGTGTAGGCGTGTCTGAGATGTAGTGTGGCTATCAGCCGGGCTCGGGCGGGAAACATAGACCGGCTGCTCACAGTGGGCAGGTATGAACATGGACTGCCTTCGATTTGCACTTACCCAATGAGAGAGCTATCATTCCCAATATGGGAATGATAAAGCCAGGTCTATCCGAAACCTTATTCTCGAAAACCCAACGCGGTGTGCTCGGGCTGCTTTTCGGCAATCCGGGCCGAAGCTATTACGCCAACGAAATCGTGCGCCATGCCAATACCGGCATCGGCGCCGTTCAGCGCGAACTGCAAAGAATGGCTGCATTTGGCTTGCTAACCGTGAAGCGCATCGGCAACCAGAAACATTATCAAGCCAACCGCAACTCGCCAATCTTCGCGGATCTGCAGGGTATCGTGCAAAAAATCATCGAGCCGGCGGCTACCGGCGCGCGATCTGCACCGCGCTCGCAAGCGCTCCATGAAAGGCGGGCGCGGTACATCGCGAGTCGCCATCGACCGTCGGCTGTGCCAAAACGCCAGCTGGCTGCTTTTTGCCGCCGCCATGACATCAAGCGTCTTGGCGTTTTCGGTTCGTTCGCACGCGGCGAGGCGGGCGAAGGCAGCGACGTGGATGTGCTCGTGGAGTTCGAGCCAGGCAAGGCGCCCTCCCTGTTCAAGTTGGCCGACGTGCAGGAGGAATTGTCCGCTTTATTCGAGGGCCGGCGCGTCGACATCGCGACGCCGGTCATACTGGAGAATCCTTACCGGCGCAAAAGCATCCTCGCCGACCTGAAGACGCTTTATGCGGCCTGAGCATGGCGACGACGCGCAACTTTGGGACATGCTGGCGTTCGCCCGAGAAGTACGCGGCATGATCGCGGGTGTTTCCTACAAACGCTTTCTGAAGGACCGAACGCTGACGCGTGCCGTGGAACGCAGCGTGGAGCTGATTGGAGAAGCGGCGCGGCGGGTCTCGCCTTCCTTGCAAGCCGCGCATACACGCATCCCTTGGCGCCGAATAATCGGACTTCGCAACATCCTGGCGCACGAGTACGGGCGGGTGGACTACGAGATGCTTTACAAGTCGGCTGCCGGAGACGTGCCGGAGCTCATCCGGCTACTCGAAAAAGTCGTGAAAGACCCCGGCCAGTAACTGGCGAAGCACAGGCGTGCTGTCACCTCCCGTGACTGCGCCACTTCGTAACCGGCATTATGCCTATTAGCCTTTTACCTTACGCTTGCTCCCTCCGCAGTCATCACTGATCACCCATCACTCATCACCGGGTCAAGAGCTGCTCGGCGGCCAGGGCTATAGCCAGATCATCTTCTTCCAGGACCAGCGCGCCTTCGACGAATCCACCACGGGCAAATTCGAGTTCAGCGCCCAGGCGACCGCGGTCGCCATCACTGCCGGCGCGTCGGCCTCCACGAGCACGACCGGTACTTCCACCAGCGCCAGCGGAGGCAAACGTGACGCCACCACCGCCGGTTCCTACCACAAGGGCATGGCAACATTCACGGATGCCAAGGGCGGGCTGATGTACGAAGCAAGCATCGGCGGCCAGAAATTCAGTTATAAACCCAAAAAATAATCGTCCCTCGCCCCTCGTCCCTGTTTCTCCCCCTTCACCCTTCACTCCATTATGGCCAAAGGCCGGTATCCCCTTGCGGGGCACCCTTCACTCATTCACGCCTTCACGATTTTTATCGCTTGCGTGAGGGATGCGTCGAATTCAATTCCCGGGCAGAGGGTGTGCCCTGATTGCCCTGAAGGCAGCGTCCAGGCGCGCACGAACCTGGTGTTCGCTCTGCGCATAACCCTGCGGGTCGGCGATCTGCCAGGCACCCGACGCCGTCGCTGCAATGCCGCACGTCAGCGCCACCAGCGCGACGATGACGCGCGGCACGCGCAGCAGAAGCGTCTGCCACCACTTGCGGTGCGCGCCCGGATCGGTGAACAGCAACACCGAAAACCCGACCAGCAATAGACCCGCAGCGGCGTACACGATTCCCGGATACTGCTTCAAAAGGCCGGCCGCTCGCGGCCAGGCGCCGGTATCGAGCAGGTACGCGTAGCCGATGAGCGCCACGCCCGCGAACAGCAGCATCATGCCCCACACCATCGCCGGAAACCCGTCGTAGCCCCGCGCGGCTTGCTCGGAAAAACGCAGGCTCATCCCCCGCGAATACAGCGACTCGATTCCGGCCGCCGCGATTCCCGCCCCGACGAGCAGAATGCCGAGATGCACGCCTTTCGCCAAGGCGAAGTGCCGGCTGGCGAGGATTCCGATCGCGCCGACCACGATTGCCGCGTATTCGAGAAAAGTGAGGAGACGCATGCAATTCAGTGTAGTCGATTCCTCGTCTCCGCTGCGGGTCAGGGGATGGATTCAGGCCTGGTTTCTGAGACGCAGTGTGGATATCAGTTCGGGTACCGGCCGGGACGGCGCCTCCTGGACAGTTCGCATCAGTGCCATCGTCCCAGTCAACTCTCCCGGACGGCCGGGACCACGCGGCGTCGCGCGCTCTTGCGACGTTACCTTTCACCCTTCACTCTTCACCGCTCTTTGCGGAGTCGTAGACGGGTTGGGTCATGGCTGAATCTCGCTTACGATACACCCCATCGATTGAGGGGAAGGCCATGACGAATACCATCCTCCAGCGCTTTACCAACATCCGTCGCGAGGAAGTCCGGCCGGCCCTCGTCGCCGGATTGTTCTTTTTCTGCGTGCTCACCGCGCTGATGGTGGTACGCCCGGCGCGCGAGGCGCTGGGCATGCAGCGCGGCATCGAAGCGCTGCGCTGGCTGTTCATGGGCACCGTGCTGGTGACGCTGCTGGTGAACCCGGTGTTCGGCTGGCTCGTGAGCCGGTTCCGGCGCCTCGTCTTCGTCAACGCGACCTACCTCTTCTTCGCCTTCGGCCTGGTGGCGTTCTATTTGCTGCTGGTGCTTGCGCCCGAAAGCGTCGGACAGCGAACCGGCCAGGTGTTCTACGTGTGGTTCAGCGTATTCAACCTGTTCACTACGATGTTGTTCTGGGCGCTGATGGCGGACCGCTTCACGCTCGAGCAGAGCAAGCGCTTGTTCGGGGCTATTGCCGTGGGCGGAACCCTGGGGGCGATCTTCGGGCCGTGGCTCGCAGGCCAGCTCGCCGAACCGCTCGGCACGCCGGCGTTGCTGCTCGTCGCGGCGGGGTTCCTCGTGCTCGCGCTCGGCGCTGCCTGGTGGGTCACGCGGCTGCGGCCCGACGATTCCCAGTCCGGCGCTGCGCGCGAGGAGCATGCGCTGATCGGCGGCAGGGCGTGGGAGGGGCTGCAGTCGGTGGCCCGCTCGCCCTACCTCCTGGCCATCTGTGGCTACGTACTTATCCTCGCGGTGATGGCAACTTTTCTGTATTTCACGCGTCTGCAGATGGTGGCCGCCCTGGGAACCGACGTCGACATGCGCACGACGATTTTCGCGCGCATCGACCTCATCACGCAGGTGACGACGCTCGTGCTGCAGGCGATCGTCACCGGGCATCTGATGAAGCGGCTCGGGGTGTCGGTAACGCTGGCGCTGCTGCCGATCACCGCCGCGCTGGGGTTCCTGGGTCTGGCGATCGTGGGGTCGCTCGCGGCTCTGATCGCGTTCGAGGCGGCGTTCCGCGCCGTGCAGCGCGGCATCATGCGGCCGTCGCGCGAGACGCTCTTCACCGTGGTGCCGCGCGCCGACCGCTATAAGGCGAAGGCGTTCATCGACACGTTCGTGTATCGCACGGGCGATGTGGTCGGCGCGCAAACCGAGGGGCTGCTCGGGCGGCTGGGCATGGGGTTGACCGCGCTCGCCACTGTCGCGTTGCCCCTCGCCGCGGCGTGGATGGCACTCGGCATCTGGCTGGGCTACGCCCAGCGCGCGCGTGCGAATGGCAGTGAAGCGTGAAGGAGTGAAGGGGTGAAGGGTGAATGGTGAAGGAGTGAAGGGTGCCCCGCAAGGGGATACCGGCCTTTGGCCATAAAGGAGTGAAGGGTGCATGGACAGCGCGATGGACCGGCTGCCGGATGCGGCCATGAGAAAGCGAATGATCCAACTAGTGGAGGAATTGCCATGAAACGAAGTCGTCGTGAGTTTCTCGTCATTGCCGGGGCGGCCTTTGCCGCCGGCGCTCTGCCCTTGCCTGTACTCGCTGCCGGAAAGATGAAGATCGGCATCGTCGGCTCGGGCAATGTCGGCGGCGCGATCGGCGCCACGTGGGTGCGGGTTGGCCACGAGGTCATGTTCTCCTCGCGCAACATCGAACACGACAAGGCGCTCGCCGCACGCCTCGGCGGCGGTGCGCGTGCCGGGACGCCGCGCGAGGCCGTGACCTTCGGCGAGGTCGTCATGATCTCGGTTCCGTATCACGCCTTGCCTTCCATCGGTAAAGATCTGGCGGACGTGCTCAAGGGCAAGATCGTCATCGACACCAACAATCCCTTCGTCCACCGCGACGGTGAGATCGCGCAGTGGGCGCGGGAGAAAGGCGCCGGATTGGCGTCCGCGGAACTCCTGCCTGGCGCGCGTATCGTGCGCGCCTTCAATGCGATCGGCGCAGCGCGGATGGGCTCGGCTTATCAGGAGCCGGGGCGCGTCGGCATGCCGATCGCGAGTGATGATGCTCAGGCCGTCGAGGTGGCTTCGCGCCTGATACGCGATGTCGGCTATGAACCGGTATTGATCGGCGGGCTGGAGATGGGGAAATACTTGATGCCGGGGACGGCGCTTGCGGGGGAGCGCAGCGCGGACGAGATACGGAGGATTGCAGCGCGGCTGAACTAGGGGCGGGAAGGAGGCGCAACGCGCCGGCGCATTTCAATGCGGAACGGGCGGGCCGTGGGAGGTGCCTAGGTCTAAACCCTTGGAAGAAACAAGTCCTGACGCCGCGGTTCCGTGGTTCACTGCGCAGCTTCAAGCAACGTTCTCGTGACGTCCGCGGGGTTCCCATACGGCCTGCCCTCCTGCGCGAGCGCCGACTTGGGCGTTTCCGCGAAGCGCAGCATGATCTCCATCGGCGCAAGGCCATCGCGCCAGTGCCAGTCGAGTGCAAGCGCAAAATCGTTCATGGATGCGAGCACACTGCGGCTTTCCGTGCGCGCAATCAAGGCTGGCTGCATCGCGTTGACCTCCTCTGCTGCGCGGTCCGGATTGATCCCGATCTCCTGAAGCAGCAAGAATGTCAACTCGCCAAGGTTCGTAACCAGGGCCTTGCGCAGGTCGGCGGCTGGCAGCAGCACGGTGAGCAAAGATCGCTCACTCGTGGCCATGACCAATTGCGCCCGTCCGACGTAGATCAGGTTGGCATACCAGTTTCCCAACGCATTTGTCGGCGGCATGGAAGTCGCTTCCGGTTTTGCGATGCGCAATTTGTGCAGCAGTTTCTGAGTACAACACAGAGTGAACATCTCAAGCCCGCTTCCTGGTCCCGGTCGATTCTCCCGGACGACCGGGACCGCGGGGCGTCACACGCTGATTGAGCGCTTGCTCCATCTGCTCTCGAAAACGGGAATCCCCGACAGCATACCCCCCGTGTGTCGAAGTGCGAATCTCGCGCACGAGTTCTGGGTCCAAGTCGGTAGCAAATAGTCCCCGATACGCGGCGAGCCGTTTGGATTCTTCCTCACCCAGCGCCAGGTACTCTCCGTGAGGCGTAAGCCACTCGACCTTCTTTCCGTCGGCGTTTGCAGCGTAGCTGCTCCAGGGATAATCGCCCGGGTGCTTCACCATGTTGGCGCGCACCGGATTCATCTCAATGTAACGGTAACAGCCCAGAACGTAGCGTTCCGTCTGAACCAGGCTTGAACGGAATCGTCCTTCCCACAGGGAGCCGCTGCGCTTGTACACACGATTCACATACTGCACGTAGCGTTGGCCCATGAACTTCATGAGCAATGACGGCCCGGAAGCCAGCTCGGAGGTCAGCAACAGATGAAAGTGATTGGTCATCAGCACATACGCATGTACTGAACAGCGAAAGCGCTTGGCGAGTTTTCCGAGATGACCCAGGAAGAAACGATAGTCTTCCTCGGCAAAGAAGCAGGCTTGCCGGTTGTTTCCGCGCTGGATGACATGCACCGGCAATCCAGCGACCTGGAGGCGGGGCTTGCGTGGCATGTGATGAACTATACTACTGAATAATTTCCTCTTTCAATGGGGTCTGTCCCCATCCAACATCGTCCCCATTCAACATCCACGTCTTTTTGAGCGGTTTTATTTCCATTAACGAAATCTGGGGTTACGCCGCTCGCGCCCGTACCCTCGGCTCGATCTTCGGCCACGTGGTTTGCTTCGCGACACGAATGTCGTAGTCCGTCTGCAACCCCAGCCAAACTTCGGGCGAAACCCCGAAATACTTTCCCAGGCGCAATGCAGTATCCGCAGTGATCGCACGTTTGCCCGCAACAATTTCGCTGATGCGATTGGGCGGAACATCGATGTCTCGGGCGAGCGCGTTGATGCTCAGCTCGAGAGGTTTCATGAATTCCTCGCTCAAAATTTCTCCGGGAGGAATGGGTTCAAGGAATTTGGTTGCCATAGTTTCACCTAATCGTGATAGTCGACAATCTCGACACCGAATGCGTGTCCATCGGACCAATGAAAACATGCCCGCCATTGATCGTTGATCCGAATGCTGTACTGCCCTTTTCGATCGCCTTTCAACCTCTCCAATCTGTTGCCCGGTGGATTTCGGAGATCCTCAAGAGACCGCGCCTGGTGCAAATAGAGGAGTTTTCTCCGAGCGGGTCGCTCAATGGCTCGGAAACGTGGGACCAGCCTGTCCTGGAACAGCGCCTCCGTGTCCGCGGATCGAAAGGACTTGATCACACGGATAGCGTATTACGCGGCGCGTAATAGGTCAAGACCGCAAAAGACAGGATCAAAAACGCTGTTTTCGTCGCGAGGATATGTCGAACGACTCGACATATCACCACAATATGTCGAAAAAAGTAGATTTTTTCGACCTATTACGCCAAACGAGACCGGAGAAAGCAGAGTCCACGAGACGGGGCGAGGGACGAGCAAAAGCCGTGACGACGTGACGAGGCGAGACCCGAGGACTGAGGGCCGAGTGAAAGGCCGTGACGAGGTGGCCGCGTGACGGCGTGACGAACGTGACGGCGGAAAGACTGACGAGCAAGTGCGGTGGCGAAAACGCGGCCGGTCAACGGGCATCTTCGAGATACGCCCGCAGGCCGAGCACCTTCACTTTGCGAAAGTTCTTGAGCTCGAGGAGCGCCTTGTCGCCGGTCACGATGGCGTCCGCGCCGCCGGTAACGGCACATTCCAGAATCCGGTTATCGGGCTCGTCGGCGAGGACTGCGAGCTTGCGTCGGGGCTTGACGAAGACAGACAGGTCGGAAAGAAACACCGCAACGTGCGCCAGCTCTTCGGCATCGCGCGAAAATTTTCTCGCAAAAATTCCGAGCAGTTCATCCAGAATCGGCTTGGAGAGGAGAAGCCGGTCTCTTTCTTCGATGATCCGGCGAAGCGCGATGTCCGCGCGCCCACCCGGAAAAACCAGCGCCGACACCAGAATGTTGGTGTCGAAGACGACCTTCATTGGCGAAGGTAGCGTTCCAGGTCCTGCTCGGAAAGGATGCCCTTCGCGCGGGCCTGGCGGCTCCAGTAGCCTTGCAGGTCACGCAATTCCTGGAGACGGCGCTCGATGCCGGCAAGGCGCAAGGCGTCCTGAATGACGGCGCTGAGCGTTTTGCCTTCCGCGCGCGCGAGAGCCTCGGCATCCCTCGCAAGATCCGGTGGCAGCGAGATGGTTTTCTTGACCGCGGTGCCCATAAGTCATCGCTTCTTTTCGACGGTGTGAATTAATCATACCAGACAGAAGTACGGTGCTGTGTGCGGCGTAAACACAAGGTGAGAGCTCAACAAGGCCGAGGACTGAGGACTGAGGACCGAGTAAACAAGTGACTGGTGACGAGTGACGGGAAGAAGCCAGTGCTGGGTGCGGAGTGAACACAAGGTGAGAGCTCAAAGGTCAAAGGTCATAGGTGAAAGGTGAAGGGTGAAAGTAAGCCTACTCCCAGAAGAAGGTGAAAGCTCAAAGTGGAAAGGTAAAAGTGAACTCGAAAACCATTAACCGTGCTGCGTGCCGGGGTGCGGCGCAAACAGGAGGTACAAACTCAAAGGTGAAAGTTGAAAGTAGAAACATTCGCCGGCAAGTCGTCTTTACTTTTCCCTTGAAACTTTATCCTTTTACCTGCCTTTTTCCTCCGTCACCGCTGCGTTTCACCATTTCTCGATCCACGGCCGCAGATCGAGTTCGTGGGTCCAGGCGCTGCGGTGCTGCCGGTGCAGGTGCCAATAGTTCTCCGCGATCGCGTCAGAGCTCAGGATGCCGTCCTGGGCCTTTAGCGCATAACGCTCCGGAAACCGCTCCGCGATGAAGGGGGTGTCGATCGCGCCGTCGATCACGACGTGCGCGACATGGATTCCCTGCGGCCCAAGCTCGCGCGCCATGCTCTGCGCCAGCGAGCGCAGCCCGTGCTTCGCCCCGGCAAAGGCCGCAAAGCCGACCGACCCGCGCAGGCTCGCGGTCGCGCCGGTGAACAGTATCGTGCCCTGCTTGCGCGGAAGCATGACCTTCGCGACTTCGCGCCCCAACAGGAAGCCGGCGAAGCAACCCATTTCCCAGACTTTCCGATAGACCTGCGCGGTGGTCTCGGTGATGCCGAAGCGCACATTGCCGCCGACGTTGAACACCGCTACCTCGATCGGCGCGATGTCGCGCTCGATGCGGGCGACGAGCTCGATCACGTCTTCTTCCTTGCGCGCATCGGAACCGAAGCCGTGCGCTTCGCCGCCTTCCGCTCGGATCCGCTCCAGCAGCGGGGCCAGCTTCTCCTCGGTGCGGCGCGTGACGCAGGCGACGAAGCCCTCGCGCGCAAACCGGCGGGCGATGGCACCACCGGTGGCGTCGCCGGCACCGACTACCAGGACGGAGCGTTTATTGGACATAAAAAATGGTGAAGGGTGATCCCCTCCGGGGACAAGTGAGGATGAAGGGGCAAACCCAGTGAAGTCGTGAAGGGCTGAACGTCAGTGAAGGGTGACTGAGTGAATGAGTGAAGTTGGGAATAGCAGTGACAAGTGACGAGTGACGGGAAGAAGCCAGTGCTGAGTGCTGCGTACCCCTCAAGGGGGTATAAAAAATAATGCTGCGTGCTGAAAAGCGAGTTCCCAGAACTCGTCGACGTAGGCCTCCGCCACTTTCAAGTTAACTGCGCGCAGGCCCTCGTTAGTGCCAATCGCCTGGTCGAGCCAACCGTAGCGTATGAGCGAGGCAGAGGCGGAGACACCCATCAAGCATCTCCCAAAAGCTTCTTCAGCGCACCGCGAAGCGCCGGTAGGCTGCCTTCGACCACGCCCCAAACGATCCGGTCATCGACAGTCGCGTAACCGTGGATCAGGATGTTACGAAACGCCACAATGCGCGGCAGCTCAGGAACGATCGCCGCGATCTCGGCATCAACCTTGCGGAGTTGTGCGAGTGCCTCACCGACGATCTCGAACTGGCGCTCGACCGCCGATCGCAGCAAATCATCCCCGGCGTACGCGTCGAACGATTTGTCTGATACGAACTGGGCAATTCGGTCGGCGGCTTGGGGCGCATCCCAGATATACTTTCTGGATTCAGGCCGCATAGATGCTTTCGCGCGATGCCGAGAGGCGGGCGCGAAAATATGGGTTGACGACCGAACTGGTGGTAACCAAGTCCACCTTCCGATTGAAGAGGGCCTCAAGTCCTTCCTTGACAGAGAAGTAGGCGTCCGCGTAGGCCGCTGGCGGAATAGGTTCGAACTCCACGAGAAAATCGAGATCGCTCGATGCAGGGTCGAAATCGCCCCGCGCGGCCGAACCGAACAGGTCGAGCCGCCGCACGCGAAATTGCCTGCAGAGATCGGCGACTTCGCCACGTTTGCCATCGATCAGCGGATGCATGGTATGTCCCGAATAAGATTATACGGCCGTAACGCGCGCGCTACCCTTTCCCCGGCCGCCGCGGATGCGTCCCCGCCTTTCTCCGCTCCAGAACCGTCATAGCACTTGCACGATGTTCGCCGCATCGGGCCACGAAAAATAGTGCTGAGTGCTGGGTGCGGAGCGAACACAAGTTGAAAGCTTAAAGGTGAAAGTTGAAAGTAAGAAAAATCTCCGGCAGGTGGCCGTTACTTTTCCCTTTTAACCTTTATCCTTTCATCTTTTATCTTTCTTTTCAGGCTAGGCCGCCCGCCGCTCCCCGGTTTCTCTGATCAGCGATTCGGCCGGTATCCCCAGTTCGCGGTGCAGGCGCCGGATCATCCGCAAAGTCAGCGGACGCTTGCGGTTGAGCACTTCGTATACGCGGTTGATCTGACCGATCATCGGCATGAGGTCCTTCGCCGTCAGGCCATTCTGTTCCATGCGGAATCGGATGGCCTCGATCGGATCGGGCGGATCCATCGGGAAATGCGTCCGTTCGTAAGCTTCAACCAACGTCACCAGCACGTCCAGTCGCTCACCTTCCGAGGAACCTGGCCGTGCCGACATCAGCACTTCAATTTCCTTGAGCGCGGCACGGTAATCGGCCTTCGTCCTGATTGGTTTGATTTCCATGTCCCGATCCTCGTTAAATCGTCTGCGCATCGATGCCATTCTTCGGCAAAATGGATGCGCCGGGCACAGGTTTCCGGGCGCTTAAGCCGTCACCTTTTCCTTCGACGAGAACGCCCGTTGCAGTTCCTGGCTGGTTGCGCCGGTCGCAAAGAATGCGCGAACGATCAGATCGAGCGAAACCGTACGGTCACCTGCCTCGATCTTGGCGATGCGGGACTGGCTCGATCCCATTCGCGCAGCCAGCTCGATCTGTGACAAACCACGCTTCTGGCGAGCCTCTTTGACCGCGTTAATCAGGGAGAGCTTCAGTTCCACCAGCTTCGTCTCGTCGTCGCTCAGGTTAAGGAAGTCCTTAGCGCTGCCGACCTTCCAGCCGGCGGCCTGCAGTTTCTTGAGTTTTCCCGCATTCATCGCATAGCTCCCGCTGAAATCAAATTGAAAAGTATCGTTTAAGCCGCGCCCTGCATGTCTCGATCACGGAGTGAGGCGTTTGTTGTGTCGTCTTGGCGATTACTTCGAGGATTACGATCGCCTCCGCATCGATGCAATAGATAATGCGCCAGGTCCTGTTCGCATCCTGAATGCGTAACTCGTGACAGGCTTTTCCGACACTTGGCATCGGCCGCGAGTGTGGTAACGGTATGGTTTCGCCCCGCTGCAGGTTACGCAATAACACGCCCGCCTCGATTCGCGCTTCAGCCGAAAAGGGCGGTGTCCTGACTTCGCCATGCAGCCAAACCAACGGCTTGTCGGCTTTACGCACGAACCGTAATATATGTCAGTAATGACATAATAGCAATGCGATCGCCAAAGGCCGCACTGCTCACGGATAACTACGAATCCGCGCGCGCCCATCGACAGCGTGTACGACCGGTACATCGATGCCGGCACGGGCGTTAATGAAACGCTGGAATGAGGTTCTTGTGCTAGTCCAGCGTAATGAAAAGGGATTTGCGGGGCTTG
>JBOIFZ010000358.1:0-14277 GCA_050741735.1 Burkholderiales bacterium | reverse complement strand
TTCAGGTACAGGTGGGTGTCGCCGAAGGTGTGCACGAATTCACCGGGCTTCAGGTTGCAGACTTGCGCCACCATCAGGGTCAGCAGCGCGTAAGAGGCGATGTTGAAAGGCACGCCGAGGAACAGGTCGGCGCTGCGCTGGTAGAGCTGGCAGGAGAGCTTGCCGTCGGCAACATAAAACTGGAAAAAAGCGTGGCAGGGCATGAGCGCCATGCGGTCGAGATCGGCGACGTTCCAGGCCGACACGATGAGGCGCCGCGAGTCCGGGTTGCGCCGGATGTCCTCGATCACCTTCGCCATCTGGTCGATATGGCGCCCGTCTGCCGCCGGCCAGGAACGCCACTGATAGCCGTACACCGGACCGAGTTCGCCCTTATCGTCGGCCCATTCGTCCCAGATCGACACCCCGTTTTCCTTGAGGTAACGGATGTTGGTTTCGCCCTTCAGGAACCACAGCAGTTCGTGAACGATGGCCTTGAGGTGGACTTTCTTGGTGGTCAACAGCGGGAATCCGGCCTGCAGATCGAAGCGAAGCTGCGGCCCGAAGATACTGAGCGTGCCGATACCGGTCCGGTCGTTCTTGCGGGTGCCGTGTTCGAGGATATGTCGCATCAAGTCGAGGTACTGGCGCATGGTCCTGGGCTGTTCGGGGTGGGGATGATGAGCAGGCATTCTAAATCCATCCGCCTGGTGACGCATCGGGCCGATGATTGCGCCTGCGGCGCAAACCGCGTTGCTGCCGGGTTTCTGCGGGGCGCGTGATAAACTTCGACGGTCCTCTTCGGGTGCGCAATGTCCGGAAACACGCTCGGCAAACTGTTCTGCGTCACGTCCTTTGGCGAGAGCCATGGACCGGCGATCGGCTGCGTCGTCGACGGTTGCCCTCCCGGAATGGAAATCTCCGAGGCCGACATTCAGAAGGAACTCGATCGCCGCAAGCCCGGTACCTCCAGGCATGTCACCCAGCGGCGCGAGCCCGACACGGTGGACATTCTGTCCGGCGTGTTCGAAGGCCGGACCACCGGCACCCCGATCGCGCTGCTGATCCGCAACCAGGACCAACGTAGCAAGGACTACGGCAACATCGTCGAGACTTTCCGTCCCGGGCACGCGGATTACACCTATTGGCAAAAGTACGGCATCCGCGACTACCGCGGCGGCGGACGGCAGTCGGCTCGCGAGACGGCGGTGCGGGTGGCCGCGGCGGCGCTTGCGAAGAAGTGGCTGTGGGAGCGCCACGGCGTGGTGATACGTGGGTACATGTCGCAACTCGGCAGCATACGCATTGCATTCAGGACCTGGGACGCGGTGAACGCCAACCCGTTCTTTGCACCCGATCCGGATATCGTGCCGAAACTCGAGGAGTTCATGGACAAGTTGCGCAAGTCCGGCGATTCCTGCGGGGCGAAGATCACCGTGGTGGCGGAGAACGTGCCGGTGGGCTGGGGTGAGCCTGTTTACGACAAGCTCGATGCCGAAATCGCCTATGCGATGATGGGCATCAACGCGGTGAAAGGCGTGGAGATCGGCGCCGGCTTCGCCGCGGTCGAGCAGAAGGGCACCGAGCACGGCGATGAAATGACGCCGCAAGGCTATCTGAGCAACAATGCTGGCGGCATCCTCGGCGGCATATCCAGCGGCCAGGACATCGTGGTCAACATCGCAGTGAAGCCGACCTCGAGCATCCGCCTGCCGCGGCGTTCGATCGACAAGCAGGGCGAGCCGACCGTGGTGGAAACCACCGGGCGCCATGACCCCTGCGTAGGCATACGCGCCACGCCGATCGCCGAAGCGATGCTGGCGCTGGTGCTGATGGACCACGCTTTGCGCCATCGCGCGCAAAATGCCGACGTGCGCTGTCCCACGCCCAGGATTGCCGCGCGCGCTCCGGCCGCGGCAGCAAGCGCCGGCAATCCCAGCCGGGCAACCGATCCCGACCCTGACGAAGCCTAAGGCCGATCACCCCCGTGAGCTGGCTGCAGCGCCTCGCCGAGGTCAACGAGCAGGACTGGCGCCCGGTAGGGACCGCAGCGTTTGTCGCCGCTACCCTCGGCATCGCGCTCGTGGCTTTCCTCGCCAACACCGGCCAACGCTGGGTGTTCCTGCTCGACAACGCCAATCTCGCCTTTCACGAAGCCGGCCACCCGATCTTCGGCCTGTTGCTGGGCAGCCGCATCACCGTTTATGGTGGCACATTCGCGCAACTGCTGTTTCCGATTGCCGCAGCCGCGACGTTCTGGCGGCGCCGCGAGGCGCTGTCGTTCGCACTGTGCGCGGCGTGGCTGTTCGAGAATTTCTGGAACATCGCCCGCTACATGGCCGATGCGCGCGCGCAGGTGCTGCCGCTGGTCGGCAGCGGCGAGCACGACTGGACCGAGATCTTCTCCCGCTGGGGCGTTCTGGGCCGTGATACCGGCATCGCCGGTTTCGTCACCATCCTGGGCTGGCTCGGCGTGCTGATCGCCTGGGGTTGGCTCGCGTGGCGCTGTTGGCTCGACCGTGAGCTCGGACCGCACTGAAGGTCGGGGCGGTCCATGGTGCGCGGATCCTTTTACTTCCGGCTTTCCAACTTCTATTTCTGGTATTTCGCATTCATCGGCGCGTTCGCGCCGTATTTCGCGCTGTATCTGAAGTCGCTCGGATTCTCGGCTTCCCAGATCGGCGTACTGCTTGCCGTCAATCCGGTGGCGCGCATCTTCGGACCGAATATCTGGGGCTGGCTGTCCGACCATTACGGTGCGCGCGGCAAGTTGATTCGTCTGACCGCGGTGGGAACTGCGGTGGCGTTCGTCGCGGTGTTCTTCAACCGTGGAATCGGCTGGATGTTCACGGCGCTGCTGGTGCTGAACATTTTCTGGTGCGCGGTGCTGCCGCTGGCGGAATCGGCCACGCTTAACCTGCTGGGCTCGCGGGTCGGCACCTACGGGCGCATACGGCTGTGGGGTTCGGTCGGGTTCGTCGCGGTGGTGATCGCCGGCGGCTATTCTCTCGATCACTTCGGAATCGACGCGCTGGCGCCGATGGTGCTGACGCTGCTGGCGTTGATGGCGGCGAGCACCTTTCCGCTACCGCGCGACCGCGAACCTTCGCACCACGGCGAGCACGCACCGATTCTACGCATTGTGGCGCGGCCCGCGGTCATTGCGCTGCTCGCCGGCTTCTTCCTGATGCAGGTGGCGCATGGGCCGTACAACGGCTTCTACTCGATACATCTGGTCGAAGCCGGTTACTCGAAAACGGCGGTGGGGTGGTTGTGGGCGCTCGGCGTGCTGGCCGAAATCGGACTGTTCATTTGGCTACCGCGCCTGATGCGGGCGTACAGCCTCAACCAGATTCTGCTGTTCAGTTTCGGTTGCGCGTTCGCGCGTTTTCTGCTGATCGCCTGGGGGGTCGGTTCGATTCCCATCATGGTGGTGGCTCAGCTCATGCACGCGATCACTTTCGGCGCTTATCATGCCGCCGGCGTGGCGGCGATGCACCAGATCTTTCGCGGCCGCAACCAGGCGCGCGGCCAGGCGCTGTACACCAGCCTCGGCTACGGCCTCGGGGGCTCGCTGGGCACGCTCGGTGCCGGCTATGCCTGGGATGGCTGGGGTCCGCAGTGGACCTTTACGTTTGCCGCCGTCGCCGCGTTGCTGGCGTTCCTGGTGGTGTCATGGAAGCCGATGTCCTTCGGCTCAAAACCGGAGAACTAGTCGCGCCAAACTGCCGTCCGGCCAGGAGGATATGTCATAATTTGCGCTTGCTCCGAACGCGCCATGAATCCGCAGACTCTTTACGACAAACTCTGGGCGGGCCACCTGGTCCGGCAGGAACCGGACGGCACCGCGCTGATCTACATCGACCGCCACCTGGTGCACGAAGTCACCAGCCCGCAGGCATTCGAAGGGCTCAAGCTCGCCGGTCGCACGCCCTGGCGCATGGACTCGGTGGTCGCGACCGCCGACCACAACACGCCGACCACGGACTGGGACAAGGGAATCAAGGATCCGATTTCGCGGCTGCAGGTCGAGACGCTGGACGCCAACATCCGCGAGTTCGGCGCCAAGGCGTATTTCCCCTTTCTCGATCGCCGCCAGGGGATCGTGCACGTGATCGGCCCGGAGCAGGGGGCCACGCTGCCCGGGATGACCGTGGTGTGCGGCGATTCGCATACCAGCACCCATGGAGCGTTCGGTTGTCTTGCCCACGGTATCGGCACCTCGGAGGTGGAGCACGTGCTCGCCACCCAGTGCCTGATGCAGAAAAAGATGAAGAACATGCTTATCGAGGTGAACGGCACCCTCGGCCGTGGCGTCACCGCCAAGGACGTGGCGCTGGCGCTGATCGGCAAGATCGGCACGGCGGGCGGCGGCGGCTTTGGCGTCGAGTTCGGTGGCAGCGCGGTGCGCGCGCTGTCGATGGAAGCACGCATGACCCTGTGCAACATGGCGATCGAAGCCGGTGCCCGCGCCGGGATGGTGGCGGTGGACGAGACCACCATCGAGTATCTGCGCGGCCGTCCGTTCGCTCCCACGGGCGAGATGTGGGACCGGGCAGTGGCCCATTGGCGCACGTTGAAGAGCGACGACAATGCCCGTTTCGATTTTGTGGTGCGGCTCGATGCCGGCGAGATCAAGCCGCAGGTGACCTGGGGCACTTCGCCGGAAATGGTGGTACCGGTGGACGGCCGCGTGCCCGATCCGGACAAGGAAAAGGACGAGGTCAAGCGCGAGGGCATGGAGCGGGCGCTGACATACATGGGCCTCAAGCCCAATGCCCGGATCACCGATATCCGTATCGACAAGGTGTTCATCGGCTCGTGCACCAACTCGCGCATCGAGGACCTGCGCGCCGCGGCGCAAATCGTGCGCGGCCGGCGCATTGCCGCCAATGTGCGCCTGGCGATGGTGGTGCCGGGCTCGGGCTTGGTCAAGGAACAAGCGGAGAAAGAAGGCCTGGACCGGGTTTTTCGCGACGCCGGATTCGAGTGGCGTCAGCCGGGTTGTTCGATGTGCCTGGCGTTGAACGACGACCGGCTCGAACCGGGCGAACGCTGCGCCTCGACGTCGAACCGCAACTTCGAAGGACGCCAGGGTGCGGGCGGGCGCACGCACCTGGTGAGCCCGGCAATGGCGGCGGGCGCGGCGATCGCCGGCCACTTCGTCGATGTGCGCTCGGGACTGTAAAAACCGCGATTGGGGAGCAATCATGATCAGCCGCGTCCTTTTCGTGCTCACAGTTGCCACCGCGTTGACGCTGGCCGGCTGCAACACCAAGGAGGGGTTCGGCAAGGGCCTGTCCACGCTCGGCGACAAGATCGAAAAGTAGGCAGACGCGAAAAAGTAACCATGGAGAAGTTCACCCGACTGGAAGGCCTGGTCGCGCCGCTCGATCGCGCCAACGTCGACACTGACGCCATTATCCCGGGGCGGTTCCTGAAGTCGATCAGGCGCTCGGGTTTCGACGTCAATCTGTTCGACGCGTGGCGCTATCTGGATCGTGGCGAGCCTGGGATCGACCAATCCAGGCGCAAGCCCAATCCCGATTTCGTTCTCAACGAGCCGCGCTACAAGGGCGCGAATATTCTTCTTGCGCGCGAGAATTTCGGTTGCGGCTCCTCGCGCGAGCACGCACCCTGGGCGTTGGGCGAATTTGGTTTCCGCGCGCTGATCGCGCCGAGTTACGCCGACATCTTTTGCAATAACTGCTTCAAGAACGGCCTGCTGCCGATCGTGTTGCCCGAATCCCAGGTCGATCGCCTGTTTCACGACGTCGCCGCGTTTCCCGGATTCAGGCTGGTGATCGATCTTGGCGCGCAGACGGTCGCCTATCTGGACGGCAGCCAGGTGTTCGCTTTCGAAGTCGATTCCTTCCGCAGGAATTGCCTGCTCAACGGGCTGGACGACATCGGGCTGACGCTGCAGCATGTCGACGAGATCAAGGCCTTCGAGGCCAAACGCCGCATCGAGCAACCCTGGCTATTCAGCTAGGGTGAAGAGTGAAGAGTGAAGGGTGAAGGGTGAAGGGTAAAACCTTCGCGGTGCCCCTTTTTGCCGCTCACGCATTCACGGAATCAAACATGAAAATCGCGGTACTCCCCGGTGACGGCATCGGCCCTGAGATCGTGAAGCAGGCGCTCAAAATGCTCAAGGCGCTGACGCGCGAAGGCCAGAAATTCGAACTGCAGGAAGCGCCGATCGGCGGTGCCGGGTACGATGCCGGCGGAGATCCCTTGCCGGAATCGACGCTGGCGCTGGCCAAGTCCGCAGACGCGGTGCTGCTGGGTGCGGTGGGCGGCCCGAAGTACGATACGTTGCCCCGGCCGATGCGCCCCGAGCAGGGGTTGTTGCGCATACGCAAGGAACTGGGCCTGTTCGCCAACCTGCGCCCGGCGCTGCTGTACGAGGAGCTTGCCAATGCCTCGACACTCAAGTCCGAAGTGGTGGCGGGGCTCGACATCATGATCCTGAGGGAGCTGACCGGCGATATCTACTTCGGCCAGCCGCGCGGGCGGCGCGAGACCGGCAGCGGCGAGCGCGAGGGTTACGACACCATGAAATACAGCGAAGCGGAGATCCGCCGCATCGCCCATGTCGGTTTCGGCATCGCGCGCAAGCGGGCGAAGCGTTTGTGCTCGGTGGATAAGGCCAACGTGCTCGACACCAGCATCCTGTGGCGCGAGGTGGTCAATGAAGTGGCGAAGGAATATCCGGACGTCGAGCTGTCGCACATGTACGTGGACAACGCGGCCATGCAGCTGGTGCGCGCACCCAGGCAGTTCGACGTGATGCTCACCGGCAACATGTTCGGCGATATTCTCTCGGACGAAGCATCAATGCTCACCGGCTCGATCGGCATGTTACCCTCCGCTTCGCTGGATGCGGGCAACAAGGGTTTGTACGAGCCGATTCACGGCTCCGCTCCGGACATCGCCGGCAGGAACGTGGCCAATCCTCTCGCGACGATACTTTCGGCCGCGATGATGATGCGCTATACCTTCAATCAGGAGGCGCTCGCCGCACGCATCGAGGCCGCGGTCAGGCGCGTGCTCAAGCAGGACTATCGGACTGCCGACATCCACGAAACCGGGACCAGGAAGGTCGGGACCGAAGAAATGGGCGATGCCGTCGTGGCGGCGTTGCAGGCATGACAGGAGGGATGGGCAATGAATGCAAGTGAAGCGGCGGTGGTTTCCGCGCGCCGCACCGCAACGAATGCCGCGATCAGGCGAGTGGGGCTGGTCGGCTGGCGCGGCATGGTCGGTTCGGTGCTGATGCGGCGCATGCGCGAGGAGCGCGACTTCGATCACATCGATCCGGTTTTCTTCACCACCTCGCGACCTGGAGCCAATGGCCCGGATATCGGCAAGGAGGTGGCGCCGCTCAGGAACGCCGCCGACCTGAAGGAACTGAAGTCAATGCAGGTTATCGTTTCCTGCCAGGGCGGCGAATACACCAACGACATTTACCCGAAGTTGCGCGCTGACGGATGGAACGGCTACTGGATCGATTCCGCCTCGGCGCTGCGCATGCGCGAGGATGCCGTGATCATCCTCGATCCGGTCAATCTCGACGTGATCAGAAAGGCGCTTGCGCAGGGTGTCCGGAATTACATCGGCAGCAACTGCACCGTCAGCCTGATGTTGATGGGCATGCACGGGCTGTTCAAGGCCGGCGTGGTGGAGTGGATGACGGCAATGACCTATCAGGCCGCCTCCGGCGCCGGCGCCCAGAACATGCGCGAACTGGTGTCGCAGATGGGCTACATCCATGGCGCCGCAAAGTCGCTGCTCGAAGATCCGGCCTCCTCGATTCTGGAAATCGACCGCAAGGTGAGCGACGCGCTGCGCAGCCGCGGATTACCGAGCGAGCACTTCGGGCTGTCGTTGGCAGGCAGCCTGATACCGTGGATCGACAAGGACCTTGGCAACGGTCAGAGTCGCGAAGAATGGAAAGCCCAGGCGGAATGCAACAAGATCCTCGGACGCGATTTGAACCCGGTTCCGATCGACGGCGTATGCGTGCGCATCGGCGCCATGCGCTGCCACAGCCAGGCGCTCACCATCAAGCTGACGAAGAACCTGCCGCTCGACGAAATCGAAGGCCTGCTGGCATCAGCCAATCAGTGGGTGAAGGTGGTGCCCAATGAGCGTGACGCCTCGATTCGGGAGTTGACGCCGGCGGCGGTCACCGGCACGCTCACGGTGCCGATCGGGCGCTTGCGCAAACTGCCGATGGGCGGCGAGTACCTCGCTGCATTTACCGTGGGCGACCAGTTGCTGTGGGGCGCGGCGGAACCGCTGCGTCGCATGCTGCGAATCCTGCTGGAACAGTAACGGTGTGCCTCGATTTTCCACGGGGAACACCGCAAAATTGATTGAAAAAGTCTTGGGTTACCGGAGAATGTAAGAGGAAAGTTGAGCTTGCATCTCTAAATCCATGATGTTATTTTAATTACCCTTGTATACAAAAACGATCAGGGTGGGCGCCTTGGGCATAACGTCTCTTCGCGCATGGATCCTCGCCGCGTCGTTGCTCGCTGTCTCTTCAGTAGCGCACGCAGCCGGTCTAGGCAAGCTCAACGTCACATCGGCACTCGGTGAACCGCTCAATGCGGAGATCGAGCTATTCGCCGGGCAAAGAGAAATCGGTTCGCTCGCTGCGCGTCTCGCCAGTCAGGAGGCGTTCGGTCGTGCCGGGTTGGTTTACTCAACCGTGCTCGACAACGTCAAGGTCAGAATCGAAAAGCGCGCGAACGGTGAGCCCTACGTACGGCTGACATCGACTCAGCCGGTCAACGAGCCCTTCCTCGATTTGCTGGTGGAATTGTCCTGGTCTTCCGGGAGGATCAGCCGCGAGTTCACCGCTCTGCTCGATCCCCCATCGCTGATCGCCGAACGCGCCAGACAGAAAGCCGCTGAAGCCGAAGTACGCGCTTCCCCGCCCAAGCCGGAGCCGCAGCCCGAGCCGATTGCCGAACCGCCGGCACCGGCGCCCGCCGCTGCCGAGCCCGCCCCGTCTGTGCCGGTGGAAACCATCGGTGGTCCGATGGCGACCTTCCTCACCGAATCGAATATCAACAGCACCTCCCGCGGCGGCATTGCAACAAGCACTGCAACGAGGGCTGCGACCGCCGAAAGTTTTGGTCCGGTGAAGCGCGGCGACACGCTGTTCAAGATCGCGCTTGCCACCAAACCTGCAGACGTGAGCCTGGAGCAAATGCTGGCGCTGCTGTTCCGGGGCAATCCGGATGCCTTCGCCGGCAAGAACATGAACCGGCTGAAGGCCGGAAAGATCATCAAGCTGCCATCCCCGGATCAGTTCGGCAGCGTCGCGCAGGCCGACGCGCGCAAGCAAGTGCTGGTGCAGGCGCGCAACTGGAATGCATACCGCGAGCAACTGGCGGTCAAGGCGGGCGAAGCGAAGCCGGCTGAAGAGCCGGCTCAGCAGGCGGCCGCCGGCAAAATTACAGCGAAGGTTGAGGATCAGGCCGCCGCGGCGGACCAACAGCCGAAGGAAGTGCTCAAGCTCTCCCAGAGCGAACCCGCCGCCGCGGCTGCGGCCGGTGCCCCAGCCGGGGACGCAAAGGCGGGCCAGCGCCAGGCCCGCGTGCGCGCGCTGGAAGAGGAATTGGTGGCGCGCGACAAGTCAGTCAAGGATGCCAACGAACGCGTAAGCAAGCTCGAAAAGACCATCAAGGACCTGCAGGCGTTGCTGGAGATCAAGAATAAGGGCATGGCCGACCTGCAGAAACCCGCCGCGCCTGAGGCTGCGGCCACCCCGGCACAGCCGGTCCCGGCCCAACCTGCGCCGAAGCCGGACGCAAAGCCGGAACCGCAGGCGACTGCACCGGCACCCGAGGCCAAACCGGCCCCGGCGCAGACGCCGGCCGATTCAGCGGCGCCGCGACCGAAAACCGAGACGGCGCCGCCCTCCCAGCCTGCCCCGCCACCCAAGCGCGCGCCCAAACCGGCGCCGCCGCCGGCACCCGAGCCCAGCCTGATGGATCGGGCGTTGGAGAAACCCGTTTATCTCGGCGCCGGACTGGGCGTGCTGGTGCTGATCGGCGCGCTCGCCGTGCGTGCCGTCAAACGCCGTCGTGAATCGAAAGCCGATGCTGAAGAAGCTGGCCCTGCGTCGGTAGTCGGCGCTGCGTCCTTGTCGCGCGCTTTCAGCAGCACCGACACCGACCTGCGCGCGGCCAACGCACGCGCCGCCAGCGACATCGCGGAGGAAGTCGATCCGGTCGCGGAGGCGGAGATTTTCCTTGCCTACGGTCGCGATGCCCAGGCCGAGGATCTGCTGAAGGAAGCGCTCGCGGCTACTCCCAGGCGCTACGAGATCCACCTCAAGCTGCTGCAGATTTTTGCCAATCGCAAGGACACCAAGGCGTTCGAGCAAATGGCGCGCGAACTGCAGCAGGGAACCGGCGGCGGCGGAAATTTGTGGGATCAGGCCGTCAGGCTGGGATACCAGGTCGATCCGGACAACCCGCGGTATGCGGCTGGCCGGCCCAGCGGTGGCGAAGCAGCGGCTGGAGCAACGATCGCGGCTTCCGGTGCCGCCGACAATGTCGATTTCAACATCGGCCTCGGAGACCAGAACGCGACCACGGCGACCGACATCGATCTCGGCGACGACGGCAGGCAGTTGGACAGGAGCCACGTTATCGACCCCTCGGCGTTCGGGTCTCATGAGGACACCACCGTTATGCGACCCGGTGCGGCGTCGACGGTGGATTTCAGCGTCGATCTGCCGCCGGCAGGATCCGCGGCCGAGGAATCCGAGGCGCCGAAAAAGCAGGACGGCAACGTAATCGATTTCGAATTCGACCTCAGCGCCCTTGCCGCCCCGTCTGCCTCGGAGCCCGCGGCCAAGGAACCCAAACCCGCTGCCGGCGGACTGGATTTCGACATGAGCGGGACATCGCTAGAAACGCCGGGCGAACCCAAGGCCGGTTCCAGAGCCGCACAGGAACTCGATTTATCCGGTATCAACCTCGATCTGGGCGCCGAAACCTCTCCCCAGGCATCAGCCACGGGCAAGGATGATCATTGGTATGACGTGCAGACCAAGTTCGATCTTGCCAAGGCGTACCAGGAAATGGGCGACAAGGACGGTGCACGCGAGATCCTCAAGGAAGTGCTTCAGGAAGGCGACGCACAACAGAAAGCTGCCGCACAGACGGTGCTCGCAAACCTGGATTCCTGACTTCACCCGGTTCGCCGCGGCGGTTTCGCGTCGCGGCGCCTTGCTGCACAATTCCACCGTCGATTGATCCGCAGCGTTTTTGCTGCGCCCGGCAACCGCTTCGGAACCTGCGCTTTGAGAATTGCTCTCGGACTGGAATACGACGGCGCAGCATTCTGCGGCTGGCAGACCCAACCGGACAGCTGCGCGGTGCAGGATGCGCTCGAACGCGCGCTGTCGGAGGTGGCGGGCAAGAGCATCGAAACGGTGTGCGCCGGGCGCACCGACGCCGGAGTGCACGCGCTCGCACAGGTGGTGCACTTCGACGTTGATGTCGAGCGTCCGCCGACCGCATGGATCCGGGGCGGCAACGCGCTGCTTCCCGATGCCATCGCGATCAACTGGGCGCGCGCAGTGAGCCCGGATTTCCACGCACGCTTTTCCGCCACCGGCAGGCGCTACATTTACTGGCTGCTTAACCGGGCACAGCGCCCGGGGCTGCTACGGGGGCGCGTAGGCTGGTTCCACCGGAATCTGGATGAACGGGCGATGCAGCAGGCCGCGCAATGCCTGATCGGCGAGCATGATTTCAGCGCCTTCCGCGCTGCCGAGTGCCAGGCGAAGACGCCGGTCAAGAAGCTGCGCCAACTTGAGATCTGCCGCCGCGGCGACCTGATTCGCTTCGAGTTTGCAGCCGATGCCTTCCTGCAGCACATGGTGCGCAACATCGTCGGCTCGCTGGTCTATGTCGGCGGCGGCAAACAGCCCGCCGCCTGGATCGGTGAAGTGCTGGAAAGCCGCGATCGCAATCGTGCCGCCCCCACATTTGCAGCGTCGGGACTTTTCCTTACGGCGGTAGAATACGATGCGTCCTGGGCGCTGCCCTCGCATCCGGATGTTGCCAGTCTCGAAGAAACACTGCTCGCGGCAGAATAATTTTCAGGAGTTCTGAATCGGGATGGCCACAGCGGTCAAGATCTGCGGCATTACCCGTGTCGAAGATGCGCTTGCCGCCGCGCACGCCGGCGCGCATGCGATCGGTCTGATCTTCGCCGCCGAAAGTCCGCGCAGGGTGTCAAACGCGGTCGCGCGCAAGGTCGTCGAGGCGTTGCCGGCGTTCGTTACGCCGGTGGCGTTGTTCGTCGATCCGCAGCCGGCGGAAGTCGAGCGCGTGCTCGACGAAGTCGGGCCGCAGCTGCTGCAGTTTCACGGCGACGAGACAGCCGAGTTTTGCGTGCGATTCGGCGTGCCCTACATCAAGGTGGCGAGGGTCCGGCCGGGAGTGGATTTGCTACAATACGCCGGACGTCATCGCGCCGCCAAAGGCCTTCTGCTCGACGCGTTCGTGGAGGGCAGCCGTGGCGGCACCGGATCCACTTTCGACTGGTCGCTGATCCCGGCCAAGCTTCCCCTGCCGCTGATCCTTGCCGGCGGGCTCGATCCCGACAACGTGGGCGACGCCGTGCGCCGCGTGCGTCCGTGGGCGGTCGATGTGAGCAGCGGCGTCGAGACCGGAAAAGGAATAAAGGACGCAGCCAAGATCGCCGCCTTCATCCGAGGAGTGAGAGATGCAGATGTATGAGGCCCTAAAGGCTTACAACCTTCCCGACGCCAAGGGCCACTTCGGACCGTACGGCGGCGTGTTCGTCGCCGAGACGCTGATGCACGCCCTCGACGAGTTGCGCACGCAGTATGAGCGCATGCGCAACGACGCCGGGTTCGTCGCCCAATTAGAGTCCGAACTCAAGCACTACGTCGGCCGTCCCAGCCCGGTGTATCACGCCAAGCGCCTGTCGCAGCATGCGGGCGGCGCGCAGATCTGGCTCAAGCGCGAAGACCTGAATCACACCGGCGCGCACAAGATCAACAACACCATCGGCCAGGCGCTGCTCGCCAAGCACATGGACAAGAAGCGGGTGATCGCCGAAACCGGTGCTGGTCAGCACGGCGTGGCCGCCGCCACCGTCGCGGCTCGGTACGGCATGGAATGCGTGGTGTACATGGGGTCGGAAGACATCAAGCGCCAGTCGATGAACGTGTTCCGGATGAAGCTGCTGGGCGCCACGGTGGTGCCGGTGCAAAGCGGCTCGAAAACGCTGAAGGATGCGCTCAACGAAGCGATGCGTGACTGGGTCACCAACGTCGAGAGCACTTTCTACATCATCGGCACGGTCGCCGGGCCGCACCCCTACCCGATGATGGTGCGCGATTTCAATGCGGTCGTCGGCCGCGAGCTGCGCACCCAGATGCCGGAAGCGATCGGCCGCCAGCCGGACGCCATCCTCGCCTGTGTCGGCGGCGGCTCGAACGCCATGGGCGCGTTCTATCCTTACATCGAGGACAAGTCGGTGCGACTGATCGGCGTCGAAGCCGGCGGACTGGGCCTCGCATCCGGCAAGCACGCGGCAACGCTGTGCACCGGCAAACCCGGCGTGCTGCACGGCAATCGCACCTATCTGATCCAGGACGAGAACGGCCAGATCATCGAAACCCATTCGATTTCCGCCGGTCTCGACTATCCGGGCGTGGGCCCGGAGCACGCGTGGCTCAAGGACAGCGGGCGCGCCGAGTACGTCTCCGTTACCGATGACGAGGCGCTCAACGCCTTTCACACGCTGACCCGGATGGAGGGCATCATGCCGGCGCTTGAGTCAGCGCACGCGGTGGCGTACGCGATGAAGCTTGCGCCCACGCTACCCAAAGAACAGGTGCTGCTGGTGAATCTTTCCGGCCGCGGCGACAAGGACATGAATACCGTCGCCGAGCGCTCGGGCCTGAAACTCTGAGAAGCGTGAGGGGTGAGGCGTGAGGAGTGAGGTGTTGAAACGAATCCGCTGCGGAAGCACCTGCTTCGTCTCGCGTCTTGACCTGACGCCCTTCACCCCTCACCCCTCACTCCTCACTCCTTACCCATAGAGCATGTCGCGCATTCCAGACACGTTCAGGAAACTGCAGGCCCAGGGAAAGAAGGCGCTGATTTCCTTCGTCACTGCCGGGGACCCCAATCCGACGATGACCGTGCCGATCATGCACGCGCTGGTTGGCGCCGGCGCGGACATCATCGAATTGGGCGTGCCCTTTTCCGATCCGATGGCCGACGGGCCGAC
>JBOIFZ010000357.1:0-5092 GCA_050741735.1 Burkholderiales bacterium | reverse complement strand
CCGGCCCGGTATTCTCGCAGGTGATCCTCGCCGACGAGGTCAACCGCGCCACACCGAAAGCACAAAGCGCGCTGCTGGAGGCGATGGAAGAACATCAGGTCACCACCGACGGACAGACCCGGCCGCTGCCCGAGCCGTTTTTCGTGATCGCCACCCAGAACCCCTCGCACCAGGTCGGGACGTTTCCGTTGCCGGAGTCGCAGCTTGACCGTTTTCTGATGCGAATTCATCTGGGATATCCGGACGGCGCGGCCGAGCGCACGCTGCTGGAAGGACGCGAGCGCCGCGACATGATTTCCGACCTGGCGCCGGCGTTCACAGTGTCGGAACTTCTCACGCTGCAGAAAAAAGTGCGCGACATCCTCAATGCACCGGCGCTACTGGATTACGTACAGGCGCTCATCGCCTATACCCGCCAGTCCCCCGATTTCGTCAACGGCCTGTCGCCGCGCGCGGGGTTGTTCCTGCTGAACGCCGCCCGCGCCTGGGCATTCATGGACGGACGCCGCGAAGTCATTCCGGAGGACGTGCAGGCCGTTCTGCCAAGCGTGGCCGGTCACCGACTCTACCCGGTCAACGGCTACGCCTCGCTGGGCAGCACGCAATTCGCCGAGCGGCTGATCGCGGAAGTGGCTATTCCCTGATTTGAAATAAGTCAAAGGCCTTACCGCCTTTGCGGTGAGGATTTACGCTTTAGATGAATCTCACGATACGCGACAGGATCGGCGACTGGATATTCCCGCCCAGGGGTCCGGAAGCGGGACCGGTGATGCTCGGCCAACGGCGCGTCTACATTCTGCCGACCAGCGCCGGAGTCATGTTTGCCATGACCCTGGTGATGCTGCTGATCGGCTCGATCAATTACAACCTCAGCCTCGGATACGTTCTCACCTTCCTGCTCGCCGGCGTCGGCATGGTTTCGATCCTGCATACCTGGCGCAACCTGGCGCGGGTCGCGCTGCGCCCCGCCAAGACGCGACCGGTTTTCGCCGGAGATTCCGCCCGCTTTCATATCGTGGTCGAAAATCCGGGCGCACATCAGCGGGTGAGCCTGGCGATCCAGTTGGCCAGCCAGAGCGCGGTGTACTTCGACGTGGCGCCGCGTGGTGCACAGGACGTGGAAGCAGGGATACCCGCCGCAAGACGCGGCGTGCTGCGGCCCGGGCGTTTTCGCATTTTCACTGTCTATCCGGTCGGCCTGTTCTATGCGTGGGCCAACGTTGAACTCGACTTGCACTGCCTGGTGTACGCGCGCCCCGAGCCCGGCCATGTTCCGCTGCCGCCGGCGCAAACCGCCAGCGGGCAAGGCGGAGCCAGCGGAACGGGCGAAGAGGATTTTGCCGGCCTGCGCACTTACCATCCTGGCGACTCACCACGCCGTATCGCCTGGAAGGCATTTGCGCGCAGCGACGTATTTCTCACCAAGCAGTTTTCCGGAAGCGCGGCCTCGGAGTTGTGGCTCAATCTCGCTGACATTCCTGAAGCGCTGGGTCTGGAAGCCAGACTTTCCCGGCTCACCCGCTGGGTGATCGAGGCGGAAACCGCGGGTCAGCGCTTTGGGCTGCGGCTGTTCGGAATCGAGTTCGAGCCTGAGTTCGGCGCATCGCATCGCGACCGTTGCCTGCAGGCGATTGCGTTGTACAAGCCGGCGCGTGCATGACATGTCGAACGCCGCCGGCCTGAGCCCAATCAACCTTACCGCGCTGCTGTTCTCGCTGGCGCTGGTTATTGCGCCGCATGCGCAACATCTGCCGGTTTGGATTCCGGCTTTCGGCGCCATGGTGCTGCTGGCGCGCTTTTATCTCGGCTACCGGCGCAAACCGCTGCCCAATCGCTGGCTGCTGCTTGCGGCTGCACTGGCCGCCGTCGCCGGCGTGGCACTGTCGTATCGGACGCTATACGGCCGGGACGTGAGTGTCGCGCTGCTGACTGTGATGGCGGCGCTGAAACTGATGGAAATGTCCAAGCCGCGCGACACCATGGTGGTGGTGCTGCTCGCCTACTTCCTGGTCATCACCAACTTTTTCTACTCGCAGTCGATTCCCACCGCCTTGTACATGCTGGTTATCGTCTGGTTCATCACCGCGACCATGATCAGCCTTCAGCACCAGGCAGGTCCACCCAGGCCGGCCGCGGTCCTGCGCCACGCCGCCAGTCTGATCGCGCAAGGCACTCCCATCATGCTGGCGCTGTTCCTGCTTTTTCCTCGGGTGCAGGGCCCGCTCTGGGGATTGCCGCAGGTCAACTACGGCGCCAAGTCGGGATTGTCGGACGTCATGTCTCCCGGCGACGTGAGTGCGCTCAGCCTGTCCGACGATGTTGCCTTCCGGGTGTTGTTCGAAATACCACCGGAAAAACCTTCGCAGCTCTACTGGCGCGGGCCGGTGCTGTGGGATTTCGACGGCCGCGCCTGGCGCGCCGGCCAGATCTACACCGCCGATTCGATCGAATACGAGGCGCTGGGTCCGCCACTGAACTATACGGTGACCCTGGAACCTCACGACCAGCGCTGGATGTTCGCCATAGACCTGCCGTCGCGCGCCGCGCCCAACAGCTATTTTTCCGTGGATTACCAGATGCTGTCGCGACGGCCGGTGCGCGAGCGCATCCGCTACGACATGCAGTCGGTGCCATCCTACCGTGTGGGGGTCAACGAACATCGGATGCAGTTGCGTCGCGCGCTGCAGGTTCCGGATGCCGCGGCTCCGCGGGCGCAGGCGCTTGCCGCCTCCTGGCGTGCTGAACTGTCCGGTGACCGCGACATCATGCTACGGGCGCTGACGATGTTCCGGGAACAGCCGTTCACCTACACCCTGGCGCCGCCGGAGCTGGGTGACAATCCTG
Organism: Burkholderiales bacterium; assembly: GCA_050741735.1. Lineage (GTDB taxonomy): Bacteria > Pseudomonadota > Gammaproteobacteria > Burkholderiales > JACQAP01 > JACQAP01. Next base: position 2,248 of record JBOIFZ010000357.1, on the reverse strand, counting down.
TCGAGCAGTTCCTTTTCGAAACCCGCAGCGGTTTCTGTGAGCATTACGCTTCGGCATTCACCTACCTGATGCGTGTTGCCGGCGTTCCTGCGCGCGTGGTAACCGGCTACCTGGGCGGCGAGATAAATCCCGTGGACGGTTACCTCATCGTGCGCCAGTCCGAGGCGCACGCCTGGACCGAGGTCTGGCTACCCGGCGAGGGTTGGGTGCGGGTGGACCCGACCGCGGCGGTTTCACCGTTGCGCATCGAGCGCGGACTGGCCGCGGCAGTACCGGAAACCGATCAGGCATCGCTGCGTGCGCGCAACCGTCTCGAATGGCTGCGTCAGGCCCGTTTCGCCTGGGATGCCGTCGCCAACTCATGGAACCAGTGGGTGCTGGGATACAACCCGGAAAGACAAGTGCGTTTCCTGTCGCAGGTAGGACTGGCACAGGCAACCTGGCAAAACATGGTGATCGCGCTCATTGCCACCAGCGGCATCATCCTGCTGGTGCTGGCGTTGCTGATGCTTGTGCGGCTTACCGCGCTGCGCATGGATCCGGTGCAACGCGCCTATGCCAGATTTTGCCAGGCGATGGCCCGGCGCGGCGCACCACGCAAGCCCAGCGAAGGACCACGTGACTTCGCGGCCAGGGTATCGCTGCAGTTTCCGCAACTAAGGGAGGCGGTTCAGCGCATCGCCGCGCTGTACGTGGCGCTGCGTTACGGGGGCGAAAAGAATCCGCGTGTTCTGGAGGAATTCCGCCAGGCGGTGAACAACCTGAGGTGAATTGCAGTCGAGCGCGCCCGCGCCCGGGCCGCGGCCGCTAGAGTACTAGAGTAACTTTTCCCTCGACAATCCGCTGCGGCGCAGAATCTTGCGCAACGAGGCGAGCGCCTCGATCTGGATCTGGCGCACTCTTTCCCTGGTCAGCTTCAGGCTCTGCGCCAGCTGTTCGAGCGTGTGGATGCCCGAGCCGTTGAGCCCGTAGCGCCGCTCGATCACGCTGCGCTGGCGTTCGTTCAACTGCTTCAGCCACTCGCGCACGTAAGCCTCGATTTCTGCGTTCTCCAGCCTGATATCCGGCTGCGGGGTGGATTCGTCGGCGATCGACTCGCCGACCGAAAGCATGGGATCAATCTCAAGGGGCGCATCCAGCGACGTCATGCGCTCGTTGAGCGACAGCAGGCGACGCACGTCTTCGACCCGGAAATCCACCAGATGCGCAACGTCATCCGGGCTGGGGTCGCACTCGGAATGGGTCTCGAGATGGCGCATCGCCCGCAGCACAGTGTTCAGTTCCTTGATCACATGCACGGGCAGGCGGATGGTGCGCGACTGATACATGATGGCACGTTCGATGCTCTGGCGGATCCACCACGTGGCATAGGTGGAAAAACGGAAGCCGCGTTCGGGATCGAATTTCTCGAGCGCGTGGATCAGGCCGAGGTTGCCTTCTTCGATCAGGTCCAGCAACTGCAGCCCGCGGCCGGTATAGTGCTTGGCGATGTTCACCACCAGCCGCAGATTGTGTTCGATCATCTTCTGGCGTGACAGGAAATCTCCCTGCTTGACCAGTCGCACGTACCTGACCTCTTCCTCTACCGTGAGCAGCGCGTTCTGCCCGATGTCGTTGAAATAGAGCTGGGTGACGTCGCTGAGGATGTCGGTGCCGAAATAGTCATCGACAGCGGGCTCTTCGACGGGCGCGGGTTCCTCGACGCCGTCTTCCTGTGAAGAATAATTCTCCTCGTTCATGAATTCCGCTCAGGCAGATACTGCAGCGGGTCGATCGGTTTGCCGAGCCGGCGAATCTCGAAATGCAGGGCCACCCGGTCGCTGTCGGAATTGCCCATTTCCGCGATCTTCTGGCCCTTGGCCACCGATTGCCCTTCCTTTACCAGGATCTGGCTGTTGTGTGCGTACACGCTCAGGTACGAGGTATTATGCTTGATGATGATCAGTTTGCCGTAACCGCGCAGACTGCTGCCGCTGTACACGACCTTTCCGGGCGCACTCGCGAGCACCGCCTGCCCGGACCGGCCTTCGATTCCGACACCCTTCTGATTCGTTCCTTCCCCGAAACCGTAGATCACTTTTCCTTGGGTCGGCCACTCCCAAACCAACCTCACGTCCGCGCTTCCGGCTTCTTTGGGCGCCGGCGTTGCCGCCGCCGTCACTGCCGGCTTGGCGGGAGGCGCTGCGGTGGGCGCTGACGCGGGCGTCGGCGTTGCCGCTTTCAACTGGACCAGCGCCTGTTCCGAGTA
>JBOIFZ010000356.1:0-28905 GCA_050741735.1 Burkholderiales bacterium | reverse complement strand
AGGCCGACCAGCCCGATCACCTGGGCGTCGCGGCGAAAAGAGTCAACGGTCGCAGCGGTCATGATTCGGGGCAGAATAAACAAGCACGCACCATAGCGTAACCATGTTCCCGAGGCAAACGCCCGGGGAGCCCGGACGCCTCTGGCCGCAGAACGGTTAAAATCACGGGACAATCCAGAGAACCAGCGCACGGCATGCGTGCGCCGCATGACCGGAGGAGACCATGACTACTGCTGTGCTGACGCCAAAGCAGGCCGCGTTCCGTGACGAATACAAACGCAACATCGCTTCCTGGTATAACGGCTGGGGGCACCTGCTGTCTATCTTCGTACCCGGCATCGCCGTGGTCTGGTACTGCGCAGCGCAGGTCGAGAACCCGACGATCTGGGAGTTGCTGTTCGTGATCCCGGTTCTGGTGTTCTACAATTTCAACGAGTGGTGGCTGCACAGGAATGCGATGCAACGGCCGATCAAGGGCCTCGGCGGCATCCTCCTGCCGGTCTACCACCGCCACACCCACCAGCACCATCAGTATTTTACCGCGCAGGTGATGACCTACGACAGCAACCGCGAATGGCGCATCGTGCTGTTCCCCCCGTACGCGCTGCTGGTGTTCATGCTGCTGACGCTGCCGGCGGCAATCGTCCTCGGATACCTGTGGTCGGCGAATGCGGGTTACGTGCTGATGATGCTCACGCCGATCTATTACCTCAATTACGAGACCTTTCATCTGTGCTGCCACGTGCACGACAACTGGTTCGTGCGCAACTGCCCGCTGGTGAACACGATCCGCCGGCACCACGCCGCGCATCACAGCCAGCCGATCATGATGGAGCGCAACATGAACCTGACTTACCCGGTTGCCGACTGGTACATGGGCACCAGCGATCTCGACCGCGGACTGCTCGGCCATTTGTTCAACGGTTACAGCACCAGGTATGTGAAGAAGGAGTTTCTCGACGACCAGGGCGCCGAGCTCAATGCGAGCGCCAGATCGGCGTAGGCTGGCCGGAGGCCTGCGTTAAGAACCTTCGACGCAAGGGGCGCAAAGAAATGCCAATCAAACACAAGCCTGGCGAGAGAAGAAATGTCACGGCGGATACGACTGTCAAGGGAGTAGCGTGATTCGTCGTTCCACTCGGCCCTCGCACCTCGGGCCTCGGCCCTGATCTCAAGCTATGAACGTGCAAGAATTTGAGCGCACGACATCGCGCAATACGCCGCCGTCCGGACTGAGCCCGATGCTGGAAGCTCTGTGGTTTGCCCGCAAGGGAGACTGGGACCGCGCGCATGCCATCGTCCAGGAGCATGAGAGCGAAACCACGTCTGCGCTGGTGCATGCCCATCTGCACCGGGTCGAAGGCGATCTGTCCAACGCCGGTTATTGGTACCGGCGCGCCGGACGCAAACCAGCAGACATGGCGCCGGACGACGAATGGAAGGCGCTGACGGCGCATTTCCTCGAGGAGAAAAAGGAATGACCGGAATCAGGATCCGCGTGGAACCGGTGGACGATGCTGCGCCGAAGAGCCTTCCGAAGGAACTCGGCTTCGGACGCGTGTTCACGAGCCGCATGTTTACCCGACGCTACATCGCGGAGAAGGGCTGGCACGACGCGGTGATCGGGGCGTACCGCCCGCTTGCGCTCGATCCAGCCGCAGAAGTGTTTCACTGCGGCCAGATGATTTTCGACGGCACCAAGGCCTATCGCCGCCCGGACGGCAATCTCAACCTGTTCCGCGTAGAGAAGAATGCGGAACGCTTCAACAACTCTGCCAGCCGCATGGCCATGCCGAAAGTGGATATCGGGGAGCACGTTCAGGCAATCTCGGAACTGGTGCGGCTCGAGCATGCCTGGACGCCGAAGCAGGAGGGGGCGGCGCTCTATATCCGTCCGGTGATGATCGCCACCGAGAACACGCTCGAAGTGCGCGCCAGCCGCGAGTTTCTGCATTACATCATCCTCAGTCCCGTCGGACCTTACTTTTCCGGCGGCTTCAAACCGGTATCGGTGTTCGTTTCCGACCAGTATGTGCGTACGGTGCGTGGCGGAACCGGTGAAGCCAAGACCCCGGGCAACTACGCGGGCAGCCTGACCGGGACCGAGAAAGCGCTTGCGGCGGGATATCAGCAGGTGCTGTGGCTGGATGCCGTGGACCGCCGCTACGTGGACGAAGTCGGCGCCATGAACATCGCCTTTGTATATGAGGGCAAGCACGTCCGCACGCCGGCCTTGTCCGGAGCCATCCTGCCCGGCATCACCCGTGATTCGCTACTTAAGCTCGCGCCCGATCTCGGCTACAGCGTGAGCGAGGACCGCATCGACATCCGCGAGGTGCTGCGCGACATCGAGGCAGGCAGGATCACCGAAGCGTTCGGCATCGGCACCGGCGCCGTGATCGCGCCGGTCGGCCGCTTCGGCTACCAGGGCCGCGATTACGCCTTCGACAGCGGCGAGCCGGGGCCGGTGGCGCAGCGTTTGTTCAAGGGGTTGACCGACATCCAGTACGGCCGTGCCGCCGATTCCTACGGCTGGACACGCGTCGTCAAAGTCGCGTCTGAAACGAGGGCGACGACCGCCACCGGCGCCTAGCGTTTTCCCCGCCGTGCCGGCTCCCCGGGCACCTGCCGTACCCTGCGGCGCCGTTTGCCTCCATACTTGTACCCGAGCATGTGGTGCACTCGACTTCCCATCTTTCGTTTCCTTTTGCTGCGGATCGCCAAGGGCGGGCTATTCGCGGTGCTGTTCCTTGCGAGCATTGCCCACGGTGAGGACGATTACGCGGCGGCGCGGCGCGAGATGGTTCGCGAGATCGAGCGTATGGCCGCGTCGACCCCGCTTGAAACGGGAAGCCGGACGCTCGACCGGCAAGTGCTCGAAGTCATGGGAAGGGTGCAGCGCCACCTGTTCGTGCCGGCGGCCCAGCAGCGCCACGGCTACGAGAATCGGCCGCTGCCGATCGGCAACGGGCAGACCATATCTCAGCCCTACATCGTGGCATTGATGACCGATCTGCTGCGGCCCGAGCCGGGCCACGTGGTGCTGGAAATCGGCACCGGTTCGGGCTATCAAGCAGCAGTGCTGGCTGAGCTCACCGGGAAGGTGTACACGATGGAAATCATCGAGCCGCTCGGGATCCAGGCAAAAAAACGGCTCGCGCAGCTCGGCTATCGCAACGTGGAAGTGGAAGTCGCCGACGGCTATTACGGCTGGCCCTCGCAGGCGCCCTTCGACGGCATCATCGTCACCGCGGCCGCGAGTCACGTACCGGTGCCGCTGGTGCAGCAGCTCAAGCCCGGCGGGCGCATGGTGATCCCGGTGGGAACGAGTTTCCTCACCCAGCAGCTGATGCTGATCGAGAAAAGGCCGGACAGCTCGGTGGTGAGCCGACAGATGCTGCCTGTGCGTTTTGTTCCACTTACCGGCAGGCACTGACCGCGCGTTGCCGCGCCGCCCGGGCGTCGAGCGATCGGCGACGCAAAACTCCGGCAACGCGCACCATGTCTGAAGACACCACACAACCCGGCACATTGCCGCCCGGTCTGGGTGTGTCGGTGTCGCTGGTGTCGGCGGCCGCGCTAGCTTACGAGATCCTGCTCACGAGGTTGTTCGCCATCATTCAGTGGCATCACTTTGCCTACATGATCATCAGCGTGGCGCTGCTCGGTTACGGCGCGGCGGGCACGATGGTTACCTTGTTCCGGCCACAACTCGAACAACGCCTCGCGCCGGTGTTTGCATCCGCGGCGGCGGCGTTCGGCGTCACCTCGGTGGGGTGTTTCCTGCTGGCGCAGGCGCTGCCCTTCAACGCGCTGGAATTCCTCTGGGATGTGCGGCAGCCGCTGTGGCTGCTGGCGATGTACATGTTGTTGTTCGTGCCGTTTTTCTTTGCCGCGGTGTGCGTATGCCTTGCGTTCACGCGCTACGCGGCGCAGGCGCGGCGCGTCTATGCCTTCGACCTCGTGGGCGCCGCATTCGGCAGTCTGGGGGTGATCTTTGCGCTGTTCGCCCTGCAAGCGGCGATGGTTCTCGCCTGCGTTGCGGCGCTCGGTGCGATCGCGGCGGCGCTTTTCTGGCTGAGCGCCGGCGGGAGGCCACGCGCCGTGGCTCTGGCGCCTCTCACGCTGGCCGTTGTCGCGTTAGTCGCGGCGCAGACGCCGGTCGGGCAGTTACGCATGTCGCAGTACAAGAGTCTCAGCAAGGCGCTCGAAGTGATGGGCGCGGAGGTGCGGGCGGAGCGCTCCAGCCCTCTGGGCCAGTTGACGGTGGTGGAGAGCAACGCAGTGCCGTTCCGGCATGCGCCCGGGTTGAGCCTGAACGCGCCGCAGCCGCCGCCTGACCAGTTCGCGGTCTTCACCGACGGCGAGGGTTTCAGTGCGCTGAACCGTCACGACGGCAGCCGCGAGACGCTCGTCTATCTCGATTACCTCACCTCGGCGCTGCCTTATCACCTGACCAGCACACCGCGGGTTCTGGTCCTGGGAGCGGGCGCCGGCACGGACGTGCTGCAGGCGCTGTATCACGGCGCAGCAACGGTCGACGCGGTGGAGCTGAACCCGCAAATGGCGGATCTGGTGGAGCGTGAGTTCGGCGAATTCTCCGGGCGCCCGTACAGCCGGCCCGGCGTGAGCCTTCACATTGCCGAGGCGCGGGGCTTCGCGGCCGCAAGCCGGAGCCATTTCGACGTGATCCAGCTCGGACTGATGGATGCGTTTGGCGCGTCCGCGGCGGGCCTTTACGCACTGAACGAGAGCTACCTCTATAACGTCGAGGCGCTGCAGCGTTATCTCATGCGGCTGCGGCCGGGCGGCTATCTCGCGATGACGCGCTGGGTCGATCTGCCGCCGCGCGATGCGTTGAAGCTGTTCGCGACCGCGGTCGTGGCACTTGAAAAAGAGAACGTGCGCGATCCCGGCGCGCGTCTGGCGATGATCCGCAACTGGAATACCGCCACGCTGATCGTGAAAAACGGCGAGCTGACGCCGCAGGACGTCGCGCGACTGCGGGAGTTCTGCACAAGCCGCGGCTTCGATCTCGTGTGGCATCCCGGAATGCGCGCCGGGGACGCCGACGCCTTCAACCGGCTGCAACAGCCTTACTTTCACGACGGTGCCGTGGCGCTGCTCGGCGGGCAACGCGCGGACTTTATCGAGCGCTACAAATTCAACATCGAACCCGCGACCGACGACCGCCCCTATTTCTTCCATTTTTTCCGCTGGAAAACGCTGCCCGAGCTGCTGCAATTGCGGGACCGCGGCGGCTTGCCTTTGCTGGATTGGGGATATCCGCTGCTGATCGCCACGCTGGTGCAGGCGCTGGTGCTGGGCGCGGCACTGATCCTGCTGCCGCTAGCCCGACTGCGCAGCCCCGGTGCGCGCATTGGCGCGGGAGTGCGATGGCGCACGGCTGCCTACTTCGCCGCTCTCGGCAGCGGATTCATGTTCGTCGAGATTGCGTTCATCCAGAAATTCGTTCTTTTTCTCAGCCACCCGCTGTATGCCGTGGCGGTGGTGCTGTTCGCGTTCATGCTGTGCGCGGGCCTGGGCAGCCTGCTGTCGCAGCATCTGGCAAAGGAGGTCGCGCCGGGTTTCGCGTTGCTCGTGCCGCCGATTGCGGCGATCGCGCTGTTGTGCGGGGTCTATCTGATCTGGCTGCCCGCGGTCATCAACGCGCTGATAGCGCTGCCGGACGCGGCCAGGATCGCAATCACCGTGCTGCTGATCCTGCCGCTCGGCCTGAGCATGGGCATGCCGTTTCCGCTGGGACTCGAGGCGCTGGGCGCGCGAACACCGGCATTGGTGCCTTGGGCGTGGGGAATCAATGCCTGCACCTCGGTAGCCGGTGCGGTGCTGGCTTCGGTGCTGGCGATCCACGCCGGCTTCAATGCGGTATTGATCGTCGCGGTCTTGCTGTACGCATCGACGCTGGCGAGCTTTCCTGAGACTGCGGTGAAGCGGCAATGACGGCCCCACTGCGGGCACACGGCGTTACTTTGCGCGCAGCAGCGGCAGCACGTACTCGGCGAAGTAGTGCGGCGTCTTCGAGCCCCCGGTCTTGCTGCGCAACACCCCGTTGCGGTCGATGACGAATGCGGTCGGCGTCGGATACCTGCGCTCGAAGCCGCTTTCCGAGAGATCGTCCGCCATCACGCCCTGCAAGCCATACAAGCCCACCATGCGCTCGACGCGGTGACGGTCCTCGAGCGAATCGACGCCGACTACGATGACCTCGAAGCCATGGTCGCGGTGCTGTTCATAGAACGTCTCCAGGTTGCCGATCTCGTAGGCGCAGAAGCTGCAGTAGCTGGAGTAAAAATTCACCAGTACCACCTTGCCGCGCATTTCCTTCAGGTCGAAAGGCCGGCCGGAGAAAAACGTGCCCTTGAGTGCGGGTACGGGCCGGTCGACCTCGGGCACTGCCCATGCCGCCGTGGCGGCAAGCAGCAGCAGGACGAGGAGATTTCTTGCAGGGTTCATCGAATAGGCTCCGCACGGCTTGAAGTCATGAAAGACGGACCGGTTCAGGCCAGTATACTTTGCCGCACAGACATGCAGAACGGGGAGGGTCCGGTAATGGCAGAGAACAACAGGGAAATCACCGCGGACTCGCAGGTCGCCAGGATTTTCGAATGGCGGCGTGGATTCAACGCCGTTCACCTCATCGACATCGGCGTGCACCTCGGCCTGTTCCGGGCGCTGGCCGAGAAGCCGGGGCTGAACGGCAGGGAACTGGCCGAGCGTCTGGGCCTGCATGCACCGTATGTCGAGGTCTGGTGCAAGACGGCGTATGGCCTGGAGATTCTGGACGCGGATGACGCAGGCAGTTACAAACTCGCACCCTATTTCGACCTGATTCTTGCCAGTCCGACCCATCCCCGTTATCTGGGCGGCTATGTCCGGCTCGGCACCGAAGTCGCGGCGGAGGATTTCCGCCGCTGCCGCGAGGCGTTCCGGACCGGCGCCGTCAAGCCGTTCCAGGGCAGGGGCGATCACTTCAACCAGGCGATCGCCGAGTCCACCCAGGGGCTGCAGGTGGTGACCGCGAAGAAAATCCTTCCGGGTCTCGCGGGACTTGCCGGCAAGCTGGCGGGCGGCGGCGCCATCCTGGAAATCGGCTGCGGCACCGGCAATTTTCTGCTGCAGGCGGCCAAGGCGTTTCCCAAGGCGCGCTGTGCCGGCGTGGACATAGACGACGATAGCCTGGCGCAGGCGCGGCAAAAGGTGCAGAAGGCTGGGCTGGGCGAGCGCATAGCAATTCACAAGGAAAAGGTTGACGACGCCACGGGGGCGTTCGACGCCTGCGTGATGATCGAGGTGCTGCACGAGATCGGTCCCGGGGTGCGGCCGGCGGTGGTGAGCGCCGCGGCGCGCACGCTCAAGACCGGCGGGTGGATGGTGATCGTGGACGAGACCTATCCTTCGACGCTGGAGGAAATGCGCCGGCCCGAGTTCCGGTTTCCGTTGCAGACCGGTTTCGAGGAACTTTTGTGGGGCAACGTCATTCCGACCCGCGAAGACCAGGAGAAGCTGCTTCGGGATGCGGGGCTCAAGGGGCCGATCAACCGCGAACTCATCGGCGAGGGCTTCACCGTCCTGACGGTGCAGCGCTAATGAGTAAAACCGTAAAGCTAACCACAAAGACACCAAGGCACCAAGGAATTCAAAGGAAACTCGTGTATTGATCGTGCCTTCGTGGTGAGACTTTTCGAATGCTGGCTACCGTGAAGAACCGCAAAATCTCCCGTTAGGAAACGAGATTTTCGAGAACTTCAAAGTCCAGTTCAGATTCTGGTTTCCTTGGTGTCTTGGTGCCTTGGTGGTGAGTTTTTTCTAGACTCCAATGAGCGCCCGTTCGAAAAACAGCAACGAGCCGACCGCGAGCACGATTGCCGAGATCGTCGCGACCAGCTTCGGTTCCCAAAACTTGCGGTTCATGAGCACCAGGATCGGCACGATCAGAAGCACCACCATTGCCTGGCCCGCTTCGATGCCGAGATTGAAGTAAAGCAGGGATGCTGCCAAATTCTCGTGCGGCAGGCCGATTTCGCGCAGCGCTCGAGCGAACGCAAAGCCATGCACCAGGCCGAAGACAAGACTCACGGCCCAGCGCCGCGCGATCGCATATTTTGGAAACAGGTTCTCGGCGGCAATATAGGCGATCGAAGCCGCGACCAGCGCCCCCGTCAACCGGTCCGGAATAGTCAGAAAGTCGAACGCCGCCAAAGCAAGCGTGGCGCTGTGTGCCGCCGTGAATGCCGCGATGATCCCGAGCAGCCGCACCCGGCCGCCGCCGCGCAGCAGCAGCACCAGCAGGAACAGAAGCAGATCGTAGCCGCTGAGAATGTGCGCGAACCCGAGCGGAAAATAGCGTCTGGCGGCGTGCACGGCGCGCGCCTTTTGTCCTGGCGTCCAGCGCATCTCGCGAATTTCCGCTTCGAACGTGAACTGATCGCTGCCTTCCGGCCCCACGAGGAGCGTGAGGGTATGGTGGGAGGCGCCCAGGACATCCGCCATGTCGTCACGGATGCTCAGCTCCCGAACTTCGCCGGCGCAGGTGAAGTCTACGGTTCCGGTAATGCTGATCGAGTCCGCGGAAGGCACAAGGAGTTGTCCGCCGGAGGGCGCGCAGGCCATGCCATCGCTGGCGAGCCGGATCTTCCCGCGGATGGCTTCGATGAGCGGGCGGTAGTCCGGCGCCACGCCGGGCTGGCCGAGGCGCATCTGCTCGGCGAGTGCGCCTGGCGGGATGTCGTGCAGGGTCACGCTGTAGCGTACCGTGTGACCGGATAACGCGACGCTGGCAAAACCGGTGGTGCCACCGGAGTGGGCGCCGGCGACTTCAGGCCAGATAATAAGAAAGAAGATCGCGAGCCCGCCGCGAATCATTTCTTCGAAGGTCCCTGGCCGGATTTTTCCCCTACTGCCTGGATGAGGTTCAACAGGTTGTCAATCTGGTAGTTGGCGATGGTCACGACGTAATTGCCGCCGACAGGCAGCACGTAACGGCTCAAGCCGTCGGGTGCGACATCGCCGACCGCGTATTGGGAGAGCGGCTGGGGATTGCCCTTGCCGTAAAGCAGAATGATCATCTGCGGCGAAGTGAGGCCGTAGGCTCCCAACTGCACGTCGAGCTTGAGCTGGCGCTCCATCCGCGTGCGTCCCAGCGCGGCGAACGCCTTGTCGATGGTCTGCGCCTGGGCCGGATCGGTCTGGTGCGCGTGTGCGGCTTGCGCGTTCACATGGACGCCGTGATAGAACCAGGCACCGGCTCCATCGCGCTCGAAGCGATGCAGTGTGCCCGCGTGTCCGATCTCGATGGCACCCAGTTCCGCGATGGGGGCGGGAAGCAGCATTCGTGAGCCTTTTGCGCCATGAATTGTTTCGGCGGCCCCCTCCGGGAGCTGCGATCGGTTCCGGTACTCGATAAACGCGATGCCGGCGGCGAGCACAGCCAGGACCAGCCAGACCACCAGGACCCGGCGCCGAATGCCTGTGCCCCGGGTCATCGCTGTTTCCACCACACGGCAAAGCCCACTGCGGCCAGTAGCGCCGGGATCAGGACGACCGAGAGGAAGAAGGTGCCTTTCATTTGCCGGTTGGTGAGGTTCACCCGCGGCAGTTCGTATGTGCGCGGCTCCACACCGATCAGGTCCTGCCTGGCGGCGAGGTAGTTCACCGAGTTCAGGAACAGGTTGCCGTTGCCCATTATGTGAAAGAACGAGTTGGTGGCGAAGTCCGAATCGCCGACGACGACGATCCGCGATTGGCCGGTCGCGGCGTTACGTGGACCCTCCTTCGTGAGGCTGCGCGCCGATTCCGCGATCCCCTCCTGAGCGGATCGATACAGCGGATCCTCGGCGGCCGCAGGCCTGCGGCTTGCGACCGCCATCAGCGTGGCAGGACCGGGGAGGTCCTTGCCCTTGTCGAACCCTGCGCGCTGCGAGTCGGTCTCGCCGAAGCTCTGCTTGGACGAGTTGGCGAGCGGGATCACGTTGACGCCGGGAATGCGCTGCGACGCGGGCGACAGCGATCGCGCACCCGGGAAGAACGTCAACGGCAGATCGCGGGCGATCTGATGATAATTGTAGTCGGTGACCGCGGGCGACGAAGGGTCGGCCCAGAAGTGGCTGGCCTCGTCGATCACGATATCGTCGTCGATGACGATCCCGTACTCGAGCAGGACGGGCTCAAGGCCGGTGCGCACGAAGGGGTCCAGCATGAAGAAGACATTGCCCCCCGCCGCAAGGAACGCTCGGATCGTGGCGACTTCCACCGGCAGCAGCGCCAGCTTCGGGCCGGCCACGACGAGCAGCGAACAATGGGAGAGGGCGTCGGCTCCTGCGTCGCGCATTAGCGAGATCTTCTCGACCTTGTAGTTCATGGTTTCCAAAGCGTTGCGCGCTTTGGCCATGCCGTGCTGTTGGTGAAGGACATATTGGGCGCCGAGGCCATGGGAATGCCCGGGTGCGCCTTCCACATGGTCGTGACTTTCGAGACTGAACGGATCGGGCTCCCGGTGCCCGTCCAGGAAGCACACCGTTTGCTGTATCCCCATCGACACGCGCAGGACGCCGTTGGCGATATCGGTCTCTTTGTCCCCGTTGATCTGCAGCTTGCGGTCTTCGCTCTCCATGATCGCGGTGCCGGCGAACTGGACGCCACGCAACCGCGCCTGCGCGGGGTTGAGCATGGGGTCGTAGAACTCGACCGTGACTTTGTCGGTGTGCCTGGCGATGAGCTGGTAGAGCTCGACGGTTTCCCGCATCATCGGATCATGAAAGAACGTGATGTGGACCGGCTTATCGAGCCCCTTCAGCATGGTCACGGTCTGTTTGGACAGCGAGTAGCGCCCCTCCTCCGTCATGTCGAGGCGCATCGGGAAAAGCACCGACAGATACGCCAGCGCCGACAACATGCCGAGGACGCCGAGGGTATAGAGGGCGATCTCCCCGCGCCTTTGCCTGACCATGGCGCCGAGATCGGCGCGCAACGCATACGCCCCCCATGCCGATAACCCCAACCCGCTGGCCGCGATCAGCGCTGTCCATAGGGTGGCTTCGAGAAAAATCGCGTGAATGGCGCCGGCGATGCCCAGCAGGGCGATGCCGGCGAGCAGAATCAGTCCGGATCGGAAAAGGTGGTCCATGTCAGCGTCGCCACTGGAGGTAACTGGCGTTCAATGTCAGCGCGATGGTGCTGACGATCAGAAAGAAAACTACGGCCTCGCTTCTTAGCAAACCCTGCACGAAATCCGCGAAGTGCAGAGCGAACGACAGATAGCCGAACAGGCTGCGCAAGGCATGGGAGGTCTGGAAGCTCTGCAGATGCCCGATGAACCAGAAGCTGAGCAGCACCGGTACCGTGATCAGGGCGGCGACGATCTGGTTGTGTGTGAGGGCCGAGAAGAACTGCCCGACGGCGAGGCAGGCCATGCCCAGGAGCACGAACCCGATGTAGCCTGCGATGATGGTGGTCGTCTGTGGGTTGCCGAACAAGTACAGCGGCACCAGATCGACGAACGTGCCTGCCGTCATGAGCAGCAGGATCGTGACCGCTCCGAGGAATTTGCCCAGCACGACCTCCCGCGCCTTGAGCGGCAGCGTCATGAGCAGCTCCATCGTGCGTCCGCTGTACTCTCCCGCGAACAGCCGCATCGACACCAGCGGGCTGACCGTCAACAACAGGATCCCCATGTTGCGGAATGTCTCGGTCATCGAGGCGCTGCCCGTCAGGAACATGTTGTAGGTGAAGAAGTAGCCTGTGCCCACGAGGAACACGGCCACGACGAAATAGGCGATCGGCGACCGGAAGTAGGTCAGCAGTTCCTTCCTGTAGACGGCCAGCACGCCATTCATTGCGGCGTCTCCTCAAAGGCAACGGGGTTGCAAACGTGTCCGGGTCGACACCCGGCCGTACTCGCTTTGCCGTCGTTCCCCACAGAAATGGGGCCCCTCGCCGGGTGGCTCATGCGTGCGTCTCTTTGACGAACGCGCAAATGCAGACGTGTCGGGGTCGACGCCTGGCCGCACTCGCTTTGCCGTCGATCCCCATAGAAATGGGGCCCCTCGCCGGGTGGCTCATGCGGCTACCCCCACTTTTTCCGTCTGGCCGACGTAGCGCAGAAATATGTTCTCCAGCGTCGGTTGCTGTCGCTCCAGCCGGTGCAGATCCCAGCGGCCGGCCACGGCTCGCGCGATCGCGGCTTCCACGCCTTCCCGGGCATCCGTCTGGCATTCGACGTTGAGCATGCCTTCGATGCCCGGCACCGGACGGGCCGTCACCGCGCTCACGCCGGAAATCGAAAGCAGTTCCGTCTGCAATGCTTCTGCCGGTGCGCTTGCGGTCAGCAAGACCCGATTGGTCTGCTCGGAGGCACGCTGCAAGCCTCTCGGAGAATCGATGGCGAGCAAACGCCCCTGATGAATGATGGCGACCCGCCGGCAGATCAACGTGACCTCAGGGAGGATGTGGGTACTCAGCAGCACGGCGTGATGTTCGCCGAAGGAGCGGATAACTTCCCGAGTTTCCTGGATTTGCCCCGGGTCGAGGCCCGAGGTCGGTTCGTCCAGCAGCAGTACCTCCGGCTTGCCCAGCAGCGCCTGCGCCAATCCGACGCGCTGCCGGTAACCTTTCGACAGCTTGTAGATCTCGCGCTTGACCACGGCTTCCAGCCGGCAGGCGTTCATGACGCGTTCAAGTTCCGAGGCGATCTGCGCACGAGGAACGCCTTTGACCCTCGAAACGAAGCGCAAGTACTGGGAAACATCGAGCGTGTCATACAGGGGTGGGTGCTCCGGAAGATAACCGATCTTGCGGGCCGCCTCTTCATTGTGGGCGGCCATGTCGAATCCGGCCACCGAAATCCGTCCGGTGGATGGTGTGGTAAACCCCGCGATCATCCGCATGGTGGTGGTCTTGCCGGCCCCGTTGGGACCGAGAAACCCGACGATCTCGCCCTTGCCCACGGTGAACGACAGGTCGTGGACGATGGTCTTGGAGCCGAAGCGTTTGGAAACCGATTCGAGAGAAATCACGTCAGACGGAAATTCTTGATTTGAATTGAACCCGGAGATAAAAAAGGCCCCCCGCACAGGGGGGCCTTTTAAAAGCTAAACGACTGCTGGATGGATTACTTGTACCAGCGGCCGCCCCCCTTAGCCCACTGGTCCTGATCGTGCCCATAGTAGATTGGCGCGCCTTCGAGGTCCCGCATGAACTTCAGGCGGTTGATGGAGTTGGTGTAGTCCTGGACGCTGTAGTTCAAGCCGGCCGGGTAGCCGTCCATGTTCTCCTGCATCCAGATCGCGTCCTGGGACATGATCATCGACTTGCCCGACGCCAGCTTCACCTTCACCGACTGGTGACCGAGTGTATGGCCGGGAGTGCTGAGAACCAGGATGCTGCCGTCGCCGTAAAGGTCGTAATCACCGGCGAGCTCGAGGAAGTTGAATTCCCGGGTGCCGTCGATATCGGCCATTACGAACGCACCACCGCTGCGTCCCTGGAACTTCTCCGGGAACCAGCCCTGGTACAGTTCCTTCTTCTGAATGACATGGATCGCGTTCGGGAATGTTTCCATGTTGCCCGCATGGTCGAGGTGCGTGTGCGACGTGATGATAACCTTCACTTTGTCGACTGCGAAGCCGAGTTTCTGCAACTGCATGTCGATGGTGTCTTCACGCTTCTGGCTGGGTTTCAGGAAGTCGCACAGTCCGGGTTGCCAATACGTCTTGCAGTCCTGGGTAATCGCAACGTTGTTGCCGGTGTCAAATACGACCAGGCCCTTGGGATGGTCGATGACCCACATGCTTACCGGAATGGTGATATCGCGTTGCTTTTCCTTCGGGACGGTCGGGATCAGCCCGGTGATTGCAAAGGGACCGAACATTCCGCTCGTGGTCCAATACACCTGTTTGACTTGCGCAAATACCGCAGACGAGCCGACAAGGCACAGCATCCCAAGCAGTGCCGCAACAATGCCTTTTTTCATTTGAAATCCTCCTAGGAATTAAGGTGTTTAGTTGTTTTAGCCACTTGCACCGCCGGTTCTTCTTTTCACACCTCCGGGACCTTGGTTGCTTTTGTTCCCCGTACGACCTTCAGGTGCCGCGGTACAGCGCCAGGGAAGTGTGCCCGTTCCCATTCGGCGCGTCAATGTGCAACGCGATGAATCGGGAAATTTCCTTACGAAAACGTAATTTGTTATGAAACCGCGATTCCCAAGCCTGTGGGAGGTTTTGCGTTGCAACAAGACCCCGAAAGCGACGCCATCAGGCGATGCTCTTGGCGCTCAGCAGGCCTTTTTCCAGCAGCTTCTGGAAAATCTCGTAGGTCTCGCGGATGCCCTCCTCGAGGCTGATCGATCCGTAGTCGCCCAGGAAGCTACGCACCGGCAGATCGGATAGCGCCATCGGGAAGGGCAGTGCCTCGCCGGAGATCAGGATCTTGGCCTCCGGCGCGATTTTCCTGATCAGGTCGACCGATTGCTCGACGGTGGAGGTGACGCCATTGATGTCGAAGACCTCAGCCCCGCTGCGCTCCTTGGATACGGCCTTGATGAACGCGCTGGCCACTTCACCGGCATGCAGCCACGAAATGGGGCCGCAGAACGGGATGGTGTACGGCTTGCCGGCCGCAGCGGCCAGGATTGCAACCGTCGTTTTCGACGTCATGCCCTGGTCGCGGCCGATGCCGTAGACCACCCCGGGACGCAAACCCACGCTCGGGATCTGCCAATCCTGCGCGTAGACCCGCGCGGTCTGCTCGTTGCAGAATTTGTACGCCCCGTAGAGCGTGGCCATGGTCTTGGAGTCGAACACCCCGTGCGCCGCGATCGAACTGGCGTAGGCAATGCGCTTGATGCCGAATTTTCGTGCGGCCTCGAAAATGTTCACGGTGCCGACAACGTTTACCCGTGCGCCGGCAATCGGGTCGGCCTTGCAGAAAGGCACCTGCAGGGCGGCAAGGTGGATGATCGCTTTGGCGCCGCTGGTCCCCACGGCGCTCACCACCGCCGCCGGATCGGCGATATCGCCGGTTAGCCATCGCACGGCGGCGATCTCGGAATCCGCCATCAGGAGCCTCGGCCTGCGCTTGTCTTGCGTAAGGTCCATCGCCACCACCGTCACGCCGGCGTCCACCAGCAGCGACAGCGCCCAGGTGCCGATACAGCCCCCGGCCCCCGTCACCAGCAGCGGACCGTCGAAGTCTTTGGGGTTAATTTTGAATTGCTTGAACATGGTTTTCCGCTCCGCGGCTTTTTCGACTGAATTCTTGTCCGCCCGATCACTCAGGGCGGCAAGTTTTTTCGCCGCATTGGGTGGTCGGGTGAACCGGAGGTTTCCAGGGCAATCCGAAGGCTATCAAAAAAAACCGCTCAGCCACAGTCGGCTTGGGCTGGAGCGTTTGCGTCATGCTCGTGCTCAGAAATGGCCGCGCACGGTGGCAAAGAGGAAATCGCCGCCCACGTCGAGGTCGCCCGGGAGGATGTCGCCAAGATTTGCGTCGAGCTTGAGCCGCCGATACTCCAGTCCCACGGAAACACGACGCGCGACGAAGAAATCCACCCCGGCCACAGCCTGGAAACCGACGTCGGTATCGTTTTCCGTCAGCTGGGTGTGCGCCCCCTGGAGGCTGCCTTCGACCAACAGCGTCGTGGTGTAGATGCCAAGCCCGCCGCCCACGTACAGCTCAACCCGATCCAGCGGCAGGATGAATTTCACCAGGCCACCGATACCGCCGCTGTATAGACTGGCACTATCGGCGGTACCCAGCGCCGAAGCGGGAATGGTTGCCGGCGTATCGATGTCCTGCGTCGCGAACAGCCCGTCGATTTCGAGGGCGACGTGAGGCGTCAGCCGGTAGCCGACGCCGATTGCGAGACCGAATTGGCCGTCCTGGTTGACAAGTTGCGAGTTGGTCTCCTCCTCGAATGCACCCACCGCCCCGGACAGATACCAGTGCCCGACACGCTCCGGTTCAAACATCTTGACCTGCGCCTGGGCATGCATCGGGATTACGGCGAACAGTGCAAGAGCAACGTGGCTCCATCGGATTTTCATTGACATTACGTTTCCCCTGGAAGATTCGAATGGCACGGGCGCGGGAAATCCACTCGGTGCGGAACGAAGCGCCGGTATGCTGCGGTGAATCATTCGCCCAAACGGGTGCAGCGGCAAGCTGACTGTCGTTCCGGGGGTCGAAACAGGCGTCCGGGGAATTCTCATCTGCTGCCGATTCCTGCATGATTCGGGAATCCACAGTCATCGTTACGACGGTCCACCCCCTGGTAAGTTTTTAAATATAAACAGTAAAAATAAAAAATATGGAGGTTGCCATGATCCAAGACGGCGCATTTTACGAATCCCTGTATAACAACCGGGCGGCGGTCCCGGAGTTCCAGAGTTTTTTTGACCGCTGGGCGGCGCAGTCGGCCCAGGCGCGTCGTGAACTGGACGTCGAGCTGGACGTGCCCTACGGCGACGATCGCATGGAAACCATGGACATCTTCCGTCCGCGCGGCGAGGCCAGGGCGCTGCTGATGTTCATCCACGGGGGCTACTGGCGTTCGCTCGACAAGAAGGACCATTCCTTCGTCGCCGCACCCTTGGTCAAGGCCGGTGCCGCCGTGGCGGCGATCAACTATTCGCTATGCCCGTCGGTGAAAGTCGAGGACATCGTGCTGCAGTGTCTGAAGGCCGGGGCGTGGCTTTATCGCAATGCCGGCGAGGTCGGTTCGCCGCGCAACCGCATTTTCGTGGCGGGGCACTCCGCGGGCGGACATCTCACCGCAATGTGCATGGCGGCGCAATGGCCGCGCTACTCCCGCGGCTTGCCGGAAAAAGTCATGCAGGGCGGAATGTCGGTCAGCGGCATTTACGACCTGGTGCCGATTGCGCGCACGCCCTCGATCAACGTGGACGTGCGCCTGACCGAGGCCGAGGCGCTCAAGGTCAGCCCGGTTTTCATGCCGCCTGCCACGAAGGCACCCTTATACATTGCAGTGGGTGGACGGGAGATCGGCGGGTTCAAGGAACAGCATGCCTTGCTGGCCAACAACTGGCGCAGCGTCATTGGCGAAGACTTTCCCTGCCCGGAAGACAACCACTTCAGCATCCTCGATGGGTTCGCCAATCCTGAATCCGCGCTGTGCAAGGCGGCGATCCGGATGATGGGGCTCTAAGTGCGGTGACTGGTGACCGGTGACAAGTGACTGGAGCAGGCGCGTGTTCGGACCGCCTTCGAAATTTGCCAGTCACCATTGACCAGTCGCGCACGGCTGTCGTTGCAGTGGCTCCGGCATCGGCGTGCCGCTCGAACGTCGCGTCTGGATACTGATAATATATACAGTATGCCGCTCAAGACCGTCACTGGCAACCGCGGTGCCGCCCACAAGGGCCGCGGCGCCACCCTCAATCCCGAAGGGCGCTTCGAGAAGGATGCACGCGAGGCTTTCGACGACGGCTGGGACACGCCGCTGGAGGAGGAGCCAGGCCGTCCGCAGACCATCGTTACCGTGGAGCGGGCCAGGAGCATCATTTCCCGCAACGAATCGCCGGACATTCCCTTCTCCCAGTCGATCAACCCTTACCGCGGTTGCGAACATGGCTGCGTCTACTGTTATGCCCGCCCGTCGCATGCATACCTGAACCTGTCACCGGGGCTGGATTTCGAGACCCGGCTGTTTGCCAAGACCAACGCGGCGCAGTTGCTGCAAGCGGAGCTTGCCAGGCCTGGCTATACCTGCGATTGCATTACGATCGGCGCCAATACCGACCCCTATCAGCCGGTGGAACGCGAATGGAAAGTCACGCGCTCGATTCTGCAAGTGCTGGCGGCGTGCAATCATCCCTGTGCCATCATCACCAAGAACGCCATGGTGGAGCGCGATCTCGATGTCCTGGCGCCGATGGCGGCGAAGAATCTGGTTCAGGTCTATATTTCAGTTACAACCCTGGATCACGATGTCGCCCGGCGCATGGAACCACGCGCCTCAGCGCCGGCGCGGCGCATCGAGGCAATCCGGAGACTGGCGCAGGCGGGCGTGCCGGCCGGAGTAATGGTGGCGCCGGTGGTGCCGTTTCTGACCGATTCGGGAATCGAGGCCGTGCTTGAAGCGGCACGCGAGGCGGGTGCAGACCGTGCCGGCTACACCTTGATGAGGCTGCCCTGGGAGGTCAAGGACTTGTTCAAGGACTGGCTCGAACACAACTTCCCGCTCAAGGCAGCACACGTGATGAGTCGCGTGCGCGACATGCGCGACGGACGCGAGAACGATCCGAATTTCGGCTCGCGCATGAGCGGGGCGGGGGAACTGGCGGAGCTGCTGAGCAAGCGATTCAACGTGGCTTGCCGCCGGCTCCGACTGAACCACGTACGTCGCGGGCCGCTGGATACGACAAAGTTCAAGCCCCCGAGGCTCGACGGCCAGATGGATCTGTTCTGATGGTCAAGATTTATTCTGCCGCGACGTTGCCGGACGCGCACCTCGTGCGCGGACTGCTGGGACAGGCGGGGATCGACGCCACGGTATTCAACGAGAACCTGCAGGGCGGGCTGGGCGAGATTCCGTTTACCAATGCCTACCCCGAAGTGTGGATCGTTGACGAGCGTGACCTGCAACGGGCACGCGAAGTGATCCGTCACATCGAGCGGCCGGCGCCCAGTTCGGGATCCGTCATCTGCCCGCGTTGCCATGAAGGCAGCCCCGGACATTTTCAGGTCTGCTGGAATTGTGGCGAAGCGCTCTGAGTCAGATGCGATGCGGCGCGAGCTGCTGCGGGGGATGGCGGCCGGCGTGCTCGCAATGGGAACTACGACGGCGCTGATGTCGCGAATAGTGCAAAGTGCCACGCCGGCGCAGGCGGCGCTTTACGTCGGCGAGGAGCTGGCGCGCTACGGTTTTCCAGACGGTCATCCGCTCGGGGCCGACCGGCAGGACGCGTTTTACAGGGAAGCCGCCGCCCAGGGGCTGCTGGAGAAAGTACCGGTGCAGGCGCCGCGGGTCGCAACGCGCGAGGAAATCGAGCGCTTTCACAGCAAGCGCCATGTCGAAAAAGTAATGCACGCCGAGCGTGACCGGCTCGAGTATCTCGACAACGGCGACACGCCGGTATTCCCCGGCGTGTACCGTGCGTCGGCGACCGTTGTCGGGTCCGCTCTGGACGGCCTTGCCCGCATCATGGCGGGCGCGTGCGTGCGCACCTTTCAGCCGATCGGCGGGCTTCATCATGCCGGGCGCGATCATGCGGCCGGATTCTGCGTATTCAACGATCTCGGCGTGGTGATCGAGACGCTGCGTTCCCGGTACGGCATCGGGCGCGTGGCCTACGTGGACATCGACGTGCACCACGGCAACGGCATCTTTTATCCGTTCGAGGACGACCCTGACTTGATTGTTGCCGACATCCACGAGGACGGCAATCATCTCTATCCCGGCACCGGGCGCGAGGACGAAACCGGCAAGGGAAAAGCCAAAGGCACCAAGCTCAACATCCCGCTTGCGCCGCGCTCCGGCGACAGGGCGTTCGTGCAGGTCTGGCCGCGGGTGGTGGCGCACCTGACCAGGTTCGAACCGGAATTCGTGGTGTTTCAATGCGGCGCCGACGGACTGAAAGGCGATCCGCTGGCGCACCTCGAGTATTCGCCGGCCGCGCACGCGCACGCAGCGCAGAGCCTGGTGCAGATCGCCAGGCGCTTCTCCCAGGGACGCCTGATGGCTTTCGGCGGCGGCGGTTACGACAGAAGCAATCTGGCGAAGGCCTGGAGCGCGGTTCTGCGCGAGATTGCTGCGTAGATCAAAACGTCACCGCAAAGGCGCAAAGGACGCAAAGGTACGCAAAGGACAGCCAAATCAAGAGAGATCCTGCCAACGTGCCCCGTCATTTCGGCAAACGGGCGTTGATGTGCATGAATCCGTATTCGCAATTCGATCGGGAACAACAAGTGCCGGGTTGCTCCGTCTTTCCCCCGCCGTTTTCGTGACTTGCTTTACTTCGGGTCGCCTTTTCGTCTGCGTGCTTTGACGGTGAGGTTGCGCGCCGCGGATTCCCATTCGTGAACTTTCTCGTGGGCCACGTTCGCCCCGCATAACACTACGACCACGTCTTCCCCGGGTTTTACCGGGATCTTGCCCTCCAGCAGCGCCGCGACCGAGCAGGAGGTCGCCGGCTCGGTGAACAGCTTTTCTTCCTGAAGGATGGTAATCAGCGCCCGGATGGCCGCGTTGTCCGATACGGTAACCAGATCGGTAACGTATTGCGTCACGATTTCGAACTGGGTCTTCTCGGTCTTGCGTGCGCCCAGGGTCTCGGCGATCGAGGTGATCGCCGGCAGTTCGACGATCTTTCCCGCTTTCCGGCTCTGGTACATCGAGTCCGCCCCCTCGGTCTCGACGCCAAACACGCGGGTGCCCGGCGAGTAGTGCTGAATAGCGGAGAGGATTCCGGAAATCAGCCCGCCACCGCCGATCGAGGCGACGATCAGGTCCGGCTCGGGAAGTTGCGCCAGAAGTTCAGTCACGATCGTGCCTTGGCCGGCCATGACCTTCGGATTGTCGAACGGATGGATGTAGGCACGCCCCGATTCGCCTGCAACTTTCGTTGCCAGCGCGTTGGCGTCGTCCCAGGCGCTGCCGTGAACGACCATCTCGGGGCCGAAGCGACGGATTGCGGCGAGCCTGGTCTCGGTAGCCGATTCCGGCAGATACACGGTCGCCGGGATGCCGAGTATGGCGGCGGCGTAGGCGATCGCCAACCCGTGATTGCCGCCCGAGGCGGTGACTACGCCGCGTTTCCTCTGTTTGTCGCTGAGCTGGGTAAGCGCATTGAATGCACCGCGAACCTTGAACGAGTGGGTGGGCTGCAACATCTCCAGCTTGAAGAAAACGTTGGCCCCGAGTTCGCGGCTGAAATGTTGCGCGCGTATCAATGGAGTGGGCGCGAGATGGGCGCGGACACGCTGCCCCGCGGTTTCGATCTCCCGTCTTGCGATCAGCATCTGTCCTCCATAAAAGAACGGGCGGCCGCAAGGCCGCCCGCTCAGATCCGGTTTTTTCAGTCCGGGGTCACCGGCAGGCCGGTGACTTCATTGTAGATGGCTTAGGACTTAAACGGCTTTCCTCAGCTAGCTTGCACTGGCGGCGAAGGCAGTGACGGCGCCGATATCGGCCACCGGAGCGCGGCAGGAGGCGGGCATAAAGATCGAGATGTCCTGGGTATTCGACGGGTCCGGACCGCAGTCCCACACACCGATCGCATCGCCCGGACCCACGACTACCGTCCTGAGAACGTTCACCCAGGGACGCATTATGATCGCCTGGCCGTTGACGATTGGATTGACCCCCTGCAAAACCACGCGGACCGCGCCTTCGGCACTGCTCTCGATGGTGGTTACGTAGATCGACGCCGCAGGGTCGCCGACGCGGGTTTCGCATCCCCATTGGCCGGGCCCGGGCAGGACGTCCATCGACTGGGCGATTTCGGTGATGTTGGTCGTGCAGGCGTCTGCCGCCAGCAAGGCCTCGGAAACCTTGGCGCGTGCAGCATAGTTCTGATACGCGGGGAGCCCGATGGCCGCCAGCAGGCCGATGATCGCGACGGCCATCATCAGTTCGATCAGCGTGAAACCGTCATTCGATAACTTCATGATTCGACTCCGGTCGGAGGTGTTCGGAGTGGCACACGGGTTGCCGTGCACTATTCGAACTCTATCAGGCAAGCGACATGCCAGAACTATGGCCAGGAATCTACCCAACGCAACAGTATCTCATGAAACCTCAAAGATACATGGAGTTACCGGAATAAATTATCCCGCCCGGCGGGTTCACCCGATTTTCCAGGCGCCTTTGCCAGGTGCAATCGCGACGGACACGGCATGGCAGAGCTGACGCAAAGCGCCATCCGCGCCCTGACGCGGCGACACCTGGTCGGTGGGGGTGCAAATGCGGGTATGACCGGGTGCGCGCAGAACGAAAACGGGCCGCCCTGCCGGCACCTTTCGACTAGGCGGCCACGACAGCAGGCAGTCCGGCCAGCGCCATCGCCAGGTCGCTCTCGTCGTAACTCCTGTCGGTGAGCTTGCCGGCGAAGTAGTCGCTGTAGGCCTGCATGTCGAAGTGGCCGTGACCGCAGAGATTGAAAAGGATGGTGCGCGCTTTGCCTTCGGCCTTGCACTTCAGGGCTTCGTCGATCACGCCCTTGACCGCGTGGTTCGCTTCCGGCGCAGGGACGATGCCTTCGGCGCGCGCGAACTTCACGCCGGCCTCGAACACCTCGACCTGCTTGTAGGCGCGTGCCTCGATCAGTCCCAGTTCCTTGATATGCGAAACCAGCGGCGCCATGCCGTGATAGCGCAGCCCGCCGGCATGCACCGCGGGCGGAATGAAGGTCGACCCCAGCGTATGCATCCTCACCAGTGGCGTCAGGTGGCCGGTGTCGCCGAAATCGTAGGCGTACTTGCCCTTGGTTAGCGAAGGGCATGCGGCCGGTTCGATGGCGACGATGCGGCGCTTCTTCCCGCCGCGCAGTTGCGCACCCAGGAAGGGAAAGACGATGCCGGCGAAATTCGAGCCGCCGCCGGTGCAGCCGATGATAATGTCGGGATCGTCGCCGGCCATTTCCATCTGCTTCATCGCTTCCTGGCCGACCACGGTCTGGTGCAGCAGAACGTGATTCAGCACCGAACCCAGCGCGTATTTGGTGTCGTCGTGGGTGGCGGCGACTTCAACGGCTTCCGAGATGGCGATGCCAAGGCTGCCGTTGCTGTCCGGCGTTTTCGCCAGGATCGCACGGCCGACGTTGGTTTCCATCGAGGGACTGGCGATGCAGCGCGCGCCGTAAGTCTCCATCAATGCGCGCCGGTAAGGCTTCTGCTGGTACGAGACCTTGACCATGAATACCTGGATGTCGATCCCGAACAGCGCGCCGGCAAAGGCCAGCGCGGAGCCCCACTGACCCGCGCCGGTTTCGGTGGCGATTTTCCTGATCCCCGCCTCGCGGTTGTAGAACGCCTGCGCCACCGCGGTGTTCGGTTTGTGCGATCCGGCCGGACTCACGCCTTCATACTTGTAGTAGATCTTCGCCGGGGTATCGAGGACCTTCTCCAGATGGCGGGCGCGGTATAGCGGGCTCGGCCGCCACTGCTTATAGATTTCCCGCACCGGGCCGGGAATCTCGATGTCGCGATCGGCCGAAACCTCCTGCATGATCAGCGCCATTGGAAAAAGCGGCGCCAGATCGTCTGGGCCGAGCGGCTTGAGCGTGCCCGGGTGCAGCGGCGGCGGGGGCGGCGAAGGCAGGTCCGCCATTATGTTGTACCAGGACTTCGGAATCTGCTCTTCAGCGAGCAGGTATTTGATCGTGTCCACCTTGGATTCCTTCCCCTATATGGTTTCGTGGGCTCACGGAGCCAGATTAGCAGAACGCGACGCGAGGACCAAAACGCCGTGACGGCGCTGGTTAAAGCGCTTGGGGGAAAATTGAGGCGTCGACCCGGACTTAGAGCCGAGTAATTGTGCAATGTCCCCCGCGTTGAACGCTTTTCGGAACTTCCTTTCAGCCCCTTGAACCGGTCCTCCGCCGGCGCTCCGCGATCGGCACCACGTTGTCCTTGCGGCGATCGGCCAAGCCGGCGCGTTTGATCAGGTCATTCCAGAACGATTCGCCCTGATCGGACTTGAACGTGACGTATAACGCCACGTGCTCAGGATAGGCCTCCTTCGAACCCAGGCGCGGCAGGTGGCGCCTGGGGGAATTGCTCACGAAGGCCTGCCGGTCGGCTTCCCAGGCATGCAGTATCGTGTGCCACAACGAGCGTTCGAACGGATCGTCTTCCTCCTCGAACCCGTACTGCCACTTCAGGAAAGAGTTCTCGACCGGAGACAGGTCCTTGCTGCGGAACTGGATGCTCATACCTTTTCGGCCTTCTTTTGGGTGCTGACGGCTATGACAGCCAATGATAGAGGGAGTTTGCGGCCAAGCCAACCAGCATGGGAACCAGTGCTGAGTCCTGAGCGAAAAACCAGGGTTACGGTACGATGGCCGGGGACTGAGAAAGACCTGGAACCGGGACCACGGACCCCAGGGAAGCTCTGCATAAGTCCCGCGTCGCCGGTCACTCGAAAGAGTCGAAATCTCATTGCGTTGTGCTAGGCGCGGCGCCGGTTCGGGCCGTGGGCGCGCAAATCGTAAAGCAGCGGCCAGGTGTCTTTATCCACGACCCGCACCGTGTGCCACAAACCGGAGGCTGGGCGGCGTTCTTTCACGCGAAATTGCTGACGGGATATCGGCTTGCATTATAGCCCCGGGTGTCAGGCGCACCCTGTGCCGGGTCCGGACCGAGCGAGGCCCGTCTGCCGATGCGCCATGTATCCGAAGCTGACATTTGAATCGCCACAAACGCACGCTTCGCCACCCCGCACCAAGTTGATGCGCTGGCTCGACATCGCGCACCAGCGGCTCCCCCGATTCATTGTGCCGCCCGGGCTAAAGCTTTGTTTCATTGGAAATAGAAATCGTGGCATGAGGGTTGCAAAGTAGGCGCAAGCAAAGTTCGGGTAGGTGCCAGCGCGTGGTAAGGGTTGCCCGACGACGAACACTCCGGTATCGACAGGAAGCTAATGAGCATTGCGCGTTACATCAAGAATATCGCCGACGGGCGGGCGGGCGCGCACGACCTGACCGAGGAAGATGCGCATGACCTGTTCGCCGCCATGCTCGACGGCGGCGTGTCCGACCTCGAACTCGGTGCCTGCCTGACAGCGCTGCGAATGAAGACCGAGTCCACGTCCGAACTATTGGGCTTTTACCGCGCCACGTCGGAACGCCTCTACGCACTGCGGCCCCCCGCTGGCAGCCTTCGGCCGCTTGTATTTGCGACCTACAACGGTGCCCGGCACGAGCCGAATCTGCTGGCGCTGCTGGTCCTGCTGCTGCAGCGAATCGGCATCTCGGTGCTGTTGCACGGCACGCTCGAAGGCAACGGGCGGGTGGCAACCGTGTACATATTGCGCGAGCTCGGCGTGTTGCCGAGTGCGTCGCTCGCGCACGCGCAGAAGGCCCTCGACGATGAGCTGCTGGCATTTGTGCCGACGACCGTCTTGTGCCCCGGGCTTGCGAACCTGCTGTCGCTCAGAAGCAGGCTCGGCGTGTGCAATCCCGGGCACCACCTGGTCAAGCTGCTCAATCCGTTCCAAGGCGCGGGCTTGCGCGTGGTAAGCGCCGGCCAGGCGCCGCATCTCGCCGCCGCGGAGGCGTTTCTCGCCGAAACCCGATTCGATGCGTTGCTGCTGCGGAGCACGGAGGGCGAGTCCTTTGCCAATCCGCGGCAGCGGCCGAAAATCCAGTTGTACCGACATGGCGAAGCGAGCGTGCTCTTCGAAGAGGAACTGGCTCCGGCGAAACACGTGCCGAGCCAACCGACGAGCATCGAAGCCGCCGCTACCGCGCAGTGGATCCGTCAGGCGCTTGCCGGGCGGGTGCCGGTGCCGCATCCGCTGGTGAATCAACTGGCGTGTTGCCTGTACGCCGCGGGGTACACCGAGGACATGAACCAGGCCAAGGCGATCGCAGCAGTCGAGGCGAGTGGGCTGACGCCGTCCACACGCGGTCGTTCTGCTGAGGGCATGCGCCCGCGTACCCACACCTGAGGGATCGATTCGGAGCGAGTTGCGCGCGCCCGTCACCACGACATCCCGTATTCCACTGAGCGATCCATGTTTCCCGATGAGTCTCACGTACAGGGCCCGGTCCGTCTAGCATTAACGCCCGGCAAGCCGTTGCTGCAACTACGGTTCGGCCACGCCAGCATCGCCGTTCCGGGCAAGAGCAACGAGGATTTCTACGGGATCGTTACCGCGCAGGAGGAGCCGGAGGCGCAAACCAGGGGCGTCGCCGTGGCAATTGCCGACGGCGTAAGCGGAAGCGGCGGCGGACGGCTCGCTTCAGAAACCACGGTGAGAAGCCTGTTGTGCGACTTCTATGGCGCGCCGGCGCGCTGGAACATCGCAGCGACGATCGACAAAGTCTTGCGCTCGGTCAACGACTGGCTGGCTGCCGAGAACGCGCGCAATCCCGAGCTCGAAGGCGTGGTGAGCACGCTGACGATGATGCTGTTCAAAGACAACTACTACTATCTCGCCCACGTCGGGGACACCCGCGCCTATCGCAATCGTGGACGGGTTTTGAAGCAACTCACCATCGACCATACCTGGCAGCGCGGCGACATGCGGCACGTGCTGAAGCGCGCCGTCGGGCTCGACACGCATCTGGTGGTCGATTACACCGACGGCGAGCTGATGCCCGGCGATGCCTTCGTCATCGCAACCGACGGCGTCTGGGAGGTGCTGGGCGAACGGGTCGTGCGCGAAGTGCTCGATGCGGGTGGCGACGTGCAGGCCGTCGCCGACGAACTGGTGCAGCGATCGGTCAGGAATCAGGTCCAGTACATGGGGCGCAACGACGCCACGGCGGTAGTCGTGGCGGTGGAAAAATCTGAACGCCAAGGCTAGGGAAGCTCTGCATAAGTCCCGCATGCGCGACCGAGGCGATTCCGGTCGCCCGGCCCGGCTCAGGACCGAGTCGGAAACCGATCGAGGAGGTTTTCTCCCCGATCTGCGCGGCTGATGCGGGTCCCGTTTCGGCACCGGGATGTCGCGTAAGCCCCATCCTCTGTATTTTTGTGCCCCTATCGCGAAAAGGGATTAGCCGGACATGACGTTTGACTGTTGCTCCCGTTCAGGCCGTCGCCTACACTGCCGGTGTCGTTTACATCGAAAGGGGGAGCAAGCGATGAAGAACCCGCTGGATTCGCTCTGGGGGACGGTGATCGCCGGACTGATCCTCACTGTCATCCTGTTTTACGTCGTCAAGTCTCTGATCGGGGGTTGAGCCATGGAAATGCTTCCGGGAATTTATCGCTGGATCCACATCCTGGCCGGTGTCATGTGGATCGGTCTGCTTTACTACTTCAACTTCGTTCAGGTGGCGGCATTGAAGGCCGCGCAAGCCGACAGTACCGCGGCCGGAATCACCAAGCACGTCGCTCCGCGCGCATTGCTGTACTTCCGCTGGGCCGCGGTGGTGACCTGGCTGGCCGGCGCGGCTTTGCTCGGTGCCAACTTCGTTCCCGCGTTCACCTTCCAGGCCGGTTGGGAGAATATCGGCTTGGGTGCGTGGCTCGGCACCATCATGCTGATCAACGTGTGGGCGCTGATCTGGCCGAACCAGAAAAAGATTCTCGGCCTGGTGAAGGCAAGCGACGAGGAAAAGAACAAGGCGCGCCGCGTCGCCTTCCTGACTTCGCGGGTCAATACCATGCTGTCGATTCCGATGCTTTTCTTCATGGTGGCGCAGTCGCACATCGGCATGTAAAGAACGCGGTGTATGCCATGACAACGCCCGGGCCCGTGCCCGGGCGTTTTTCATTGCGGCGGCGGCAGGCGTTGCAGGCCTTCGACGCGGTCGCCGGTTTTGATGCCGCGTTTGCTGAACCAGCCGCGGCTCATCTCCAGTGCGTACGCCGCCTCGCCGGCCGAGGCGTGCGCTTGCTCGGAGAACGGTTCCATGTCCTCGATGTTGAGAATGCGGCCGTTGCGATCGATGAATGCGACCGACAGCGGAATCCGGGTGTTCTTCATCCACATGGCGTTGACGCCGGCTTCCGGGTAACTGAACACCATGCCGCTGTTTTCGCCGAGTCTGTCGCGAAACATCAGTCCCCGGCGCCGGCCTTCTTCAGTGTTGGCGACTTCGGCGCGGATTTCGTGATTCTTGATGAGCAGCGGATAGGTCAGGAGCGGATCGGCCGGCGTGGTTCCCGTGTAACCGATGAATACGGCGATCAGTACTGCGGGATACAGCGAGCATCTCACGGAATTCATCGCGATTTCGACAGGTGAAACAATGTGGGTACACATGGACGTCGAGTTTGACCGTTCATGCAGGAATCCGTCCAGCCCAGTGGGCCGCAGCGGCATGGCAATGCCGCGCCTGCACAGGGCGCGATTGCGGACGGATGACGGCCTGCCGGAGAGGGCGTCGCGGCCCAAGGACGCGCTCGCAACGGCAAGCACATGCTTCCGGCGGGGCATCGTTCGCTTTTTGCTTCGGGCCGCACGAAGGCGCAATGCACGGCGCTGGTTGTGCGGCGCAATAAACCGGAAACCCAGTCCCGCCGCGGCTTACGGGCAGAAATGTGTTGACAACACCTAGGCTTGCTCTTATTTTTGAACTGCTGTGAAGCTTGTCTGATTGCTCGGATTCCAAAGTTGGTTCAGCCTTGCTTTGCGCAACCAAGTTGTAAATCAAAACCAAAGCGTGGCGCCGCATTTCACTTCAGGGTGTTACGCGCTTCTTCGGGAGGTTTTCAATAAAATGGTGAAGCAATCGTTGCACTTCAAACGTGCTGCGGTGTCCCTCGCTGCAATCGCGGCGTTCGGTGCTTCCGGAGTCGTCTCCGCGCAAGGTGTGGATGTGCTTGAGTCCAAGCTCTATCCCAACTATGTCACGGACGACATGCTCCTGAATGCCGACAAGGACGCGCAGAACTGGCTCCACTACGGTCGTGACTATCAGACCACCCGCTACAGCCCGCTGACCCAGGTCAATCGGGACAACGTCAAGAAGCTGAGACCCGCCTGGAACCTGTCGTTCGGTGTTCTGGAAGGGCAAGACAGCCAGGCAGTCGCGGTGAACGGGATGGTCTATGTCACTACTTCTTTCAACAAGGTCATCGCGGTCGACGCCGTCAGCGGCAAGACGCAGTGGAAATACGAGCGTGAACTTCCTGGCGACGTATTCCCGAAACTGTGCTGTGACGTGGTAAATCGCGGTGTAGCCGTTTACAAGAACAAGGTTTATCTGGCCACGCTCGATGCTCACATCGTTGCGCTCGACAACCAGACCGGCA